>JAJXTX010000035.1:6701-15143 GCA_021783385.1 Pseudomonadota bacterium | reverse complement strand
GCCACCTTCGCATCGCGCGGCACCAGCGTCAGCGTCCAGCCGGCGGCGGCGCTGCCGCGGTGGCTTATCTCGAACGCCTGCTGCAGCCGCGTGGCGTCGCCGCTGAGCAGCGCCACGAAACTCTCCAGCAGCACCTGCAGCTGTGGCGCGTGGCTGAGCGAGAAGCGCCGCGCCGACTTGCCCGCGCGCTGCAGGGTCACCTCGCCGTCGGCGATGGTGGCGGTTTCGGGCTGCGGATGTTCGACCTGCCGCTGCAACCGGTTGCCGCCCAGCCACGCCAGCTCGCCGGAGACCACCAGCGGCCGGTCCAGCACGTGCAGGAAGCGCGCTTCGGCGAACGCGGTGCGCGCGGGCGCGGGCTGGCCGAGCGCCGCGATCAGGGCGGTCGCCGACGACGACGCTGCTGCCGGCACCGCGCCGGCGAGCGCCGCGTCAGACGCCGACGCGATCGACCACGGCAGCAGCATCGTGCCCAGCAGGAGCGCGCAGATCTTGCTGCCAGAAATCATAGAAGTTGAACCAGTTGTAGGGGGCGACGTGGACATAGTGTTCGAGGCGTTGCGCATAGCGGGCGATCAGCGCGTCCAGCGCCGGGCCGCGGTTGTGCCGCGGAATCTCCACCCGGTCGGCCAGCGGCTCGAAGATCAGCCGGTAGCGGTTGCCGCCCAGATACAGGCCGAAACACAGTACCACCGGCACCTTCAGCGTATGCGCCAGCAGCCATGGGCTGATCGGGAACGGCGCCGGCGCGCCCAGGAACGACGCGTGCCGCAGCACCTCGTGACCGCGTCCGCGATCGGCCAGCATCGCCACCACCGCGCCGCGCTGGCAGGCCTCGGCCATCGCCAGCGCAATCGACGTGCCGTCCTGTGCCGCGTCGATCACGCCGGCGCCGACCTCGGGTGCCAGCGCCTCCAGCAGCTCGGTCAGCGCCGGGGTTTTCTGCTTGTCCAGCACCACCCGCAGCGGCATCTGCGGTCGCCGTGCGCCCACCGTGCGCAAGGCCTCGAAGCTGCCCTGATGCGAACCCAGCAGCAGCACGCCGCGGCCCAGCGCGATGCGCTCGTCGAGCAGCTCCAGCCCCTGCGTCTCGATCCGGAACGGCCGCTCGCCCTGCGCCAGCAGAAACACCCGGTCCATCGTGATGGCGGCGAAGCAGTGCAGATGGTGGAACACCTGCCAGGGCGTCGGCGGCCGGCCGAACACGCGCTGCAGATACTGGCGCGAGGCGACCCGCTCCGGCCGGCGGCGCAGGTAGAAATACAGCGTGATCGGATACAGGCACAGTCGCCCCAGCCGCCGTCCGCCGCGCAGCGCGATGGTGCGAATCAGCCACAGCGCGAAGCGGCCCCCGCCCTCGGGCCGGCTCTGCCAGTGCTCCGGCGTGCTCATGCCGCCGCCTCGACCAGACCGCGCGCCAGCACGCTGCCGTCATGCAGGATCTCGAAGCGCAGCCGCGTCGGTGACTGGGGCAGCTGCTCCGATGGCCCGCTGCTGCTCAAGCGCAGCAGCGCGCGCTGCGCCGGCAGCAGCGGCTGCATGAACTTGGCCTCCAGCACGCGCGTCAGCGGCTGGCCGCGCCACGCGCGCAGCGCCAGCGCCACCTGCTCCAGCAGCATCACCCCGGGCACCAGCGGCTGACCCGGGAAATGGCCTGCCAGCGACGGATGATCCGCCGCGATGCACAGCGCCTGCTCGAACGCGGGCGCGGTCATGACGCCGCCGCTCCGCTGCCGCGCAGCAGCCGCGGCCAATGCAACGCCAGCTGCAGCAGCATGGTATGCAGGGCGGGATGGCTCAGGTGCCGCAGGCGCCAGCGGCGGTAGACGTATTCCAGCAGGAACACCGCGCCGAGCAGCAGGTAGCCGCCTGCGTGCTGCCACGCCGCCGCCCAGCGATCGGGCACCGCCAGCGGCGCCGTGATGCCGAGGCGGGCCAGCAGGCCATCGTGCGCGGCGCACAGCAGCAGCACGGCCAGCAGCAGCGCCTGCGCCGCCAGCAGCAGCGTCCAGAACACGGTCAGCTGGCGGGCGTAGCGCGCCACGCCGGGCTGCGCCAGCCGCCCGGCACCCTCGATGGCGAGGATGAAACGGGCGACGAGTGGCTCAGGCGTCCACAGTGTGCGGCCGAAGCCCCAGGCCAGCAGCGCATTCACCAGCAGCGGCACCAGCTCCAGCAGCAGCCCGGCCCAGCCGGCCAGCGCCAGCAGCGGCAGCGCCAGCAGGGCGCCCAGCCAGAGCAGCCATGGCCCGGCGCGGCCACGGCGCAGCTGCGGCAGCAGCAGCGCCGTCAGCAGCAGCAGCAGCGCGGCGAGTGGAAAAATCTGCCGATGAGTCAACGCGCCGGCGACCGCCAGCAGCGGATACGCCAGCAGCAGCGCCAGCTGCCAGCGCCGGATAGTGCTTGTGTTCGTGTCAGGGCCAGCCGTCATGCCGGATTCCGCGCAGGCATCGGGAAGATCACCAGACTGCCACGTGCAGCGGAACATGACGTGACGGCAGGGGCGTTCACGGAAGTCGGGCGGCCGCGCTCAGCTGGCGCGGTGCTGCTCGATGTGCGCCGAGAGGGTGCCCAGGCTGGTGAAGATCTGCCGGTTGTCCGGATTGTCCGAGCGCAACTGGAAACCGTAGCGCTTGGACACCGCCAGTGCGATCTCCAGCGCGTCGATGGAATCAAGCCCCAGCTCACCGCCGAACAGCGGCGCCGCGGGGTCGATCTGCGCCGGGGTGACCGCTTCGAGATTCAGGCATTCCACGATCAACGTGGCCAATTCGTGCTGTGCCGCGGTCTGCTCTGCCATGCTCGATTCCATACCCAACGTTGCATTGCCTCCCCCGGGTGGCAGTGGCCGCGGAGTGTAACATAGCGCCCTGGTCGCTCCCGGTTGCACGCAATGATTCACGGATGTGAAAGCCCGCAGATTGATCCGCTGGCGCGGCGCGCGCCGCACGTCTCCTACCGGCTGACCGAGCCCGCTGCCGTGCTGCAGGAAGCCGGCATCCTGGCTGCGTTCGGCTTCGGCGCCGGCGCGGCGCAGCACGACGATCCGCGCTGGCTGCGGGTGGCGCTGGAATCGCTCGATACGCCCACGCCGCTGGAGCTGTGGCAGATCGACGCCGACGTCCACTGCGGTCGCAACGGCGCGCTGCGCTGGTCCGCCGGCGGCGGCTGGCTGTTCGCGGCGATCGAACTGGACGAGCGCGCGCACGGCGGTCCGCGCGCCACCGCGAAGCTGGCCTACGAGGAGCTGCACCGCTTCGCGGCGGCGCACAGCGCGCATCACGTGCTGCGGGTGTGGAACTACCTCGGCATGATCAACCACGGCGAGGGCGACGAGGAGCGCTACAAGCAATTCTGCGATGGCCGCGCCGCCGGCATGGGCAGTTTTTTCGCCGATGGCTTCCCTGCCGCCAGCGCGATCGGCCATCACGCCGACGGCCATCAGCTGCAGGTCTATCTGCTGGCCTGCGACCAGCCCGGCCGCCGGGTCGAAAATCCGCGCCAGGTCAGCGCCTGGCGTTACCCGCGCCAGTACGGCCGCACGCCACCCAGCTTCGCCCGCGCCATGAGCCTGCCGGCGCACGATGCGCTGGCGATCTCCGGCACCGCCGCGGTGGTCGGCCATGCCTCCGCCCATCGTGACGATCTCGATGCCCAGCTGGAGGAAACCCTGACCAACCTCGAAGCGCTGCTGGCCAGCGCCGACATCGCCGCCGGCTTCGATACCCATTCGCCGCTGAAAGCCTACGTGCGCCACCCCACCGACGCCGCGCGCGTGCGCGCCCTCCTGCGCCAGCGCCTGCCCGGCGTGCCGGTGCTGCTGCTGCACGGCGACATCTGTCGCAGCGAGCTGCTGGTGGAGATTGACGGGTGGCGGTATGCGTGAGGTGATGGTTGGCGCGCAACGGCTGTCAGGTGTCCTGGCCAGCATCGTCAGGGAACGGCTGAGTGTCAGTGCTCCATGTAGCCTGGGTCCAGGCTTCCGATCAGCGCACTCATTTCAGAGCGGATGTATTCGTTTGCGTCACCCTGGTATTTGCCGGTCTTCTGGTCTTGCGCTTTCACGTCGAGCAGCTGCTTGCCGTCGGCAGCATTGAATACCTCGATCCTTGCGGTGTAGCCAATTCTGGGTGGGCTGTAGCCGCCGCGCATGTCGCCGTGCACGCCGCCACTCTCGTCGTAGCTGGGAATAATCATCGGCGCCAGCTCGATCCTCATGCGATAGGGCACTCCCGTGCGCGCTTCCCGTGCAGCCGGAAGACTGGCGCCTGGCTCCATCAGTTGCAGACGGATATTCCGACTGCGCGACCAGTTCGAGAATGCATTTTCGGCGGCGGCACAGCTTCCATGCCGGTCATTGCAGGTGAGATACAGGCTGAACCGCGGACTTGCGTCCGGACCGAAGAGCTGCAACGACTGCAGGGATTTTTGCTGGGCGCTTCCAAGGACGGCAGGTGTGCCGGCACAACCCGGCAACGCCAAAGCCGTCAGCAGAATTCCAGCGAGCAGTCCATAGCGCATCTTGATCTCCGGAGTGGACGGGTCTCGAAACGTCTCTGCAACGACCGGGCTGAAGCAAATTACTGCCCGGGCTTTTTCGTCGGCCGCTGCCAGCCGTGCAGCGTGTGCTGCCTGCCGCGCGCCACGGTGAGCTCGCCATCGGGCGCGTCACGTGTGATCACCGAGCCGGCGCCGATGGTGGCCTGCGCGCCCACCGTCACCGGCGCCACCAGCGCGCTGTTGGAACCGATGAAGGCGCCGTCGCCGATGCGGGTGACGAACTTGTTGATGCCATCGTAGTTGCAGGTGATGGTGCCGGCGCCGACGTTGACGCCGCGGCCGATCTCGCTGTCGCCAAGGTAGCTCAAGTGGTTGGCCTTGCTGTTTTCGCCGATGCGGGTTTTCTTGGTTTCGACGAAATTGCCCACGTGCACGCCGCCGGCCAGTTCGGTGCCGGGGCGCAGGCGCGCGAACGGGCCGATCGTGCACGGGCCGAGGGTGATCACGCCGTCAAGGTCGCAGTGCGAATGCACCACGGTGCCGGCGGCCAGCTGCACGTCCTTCAGCCGCGTGAACGCGCCGATGCGCACGTCGTCGCCAAGCTGCACATGGCCTTCGAGGATCACGTCGATATCGAGCTCGACATCGCGGCCGGCCTGCACCGTGCCGCGCACGTCGAGGCGCGCCGGGTCGGCCACGCGCACGCCGTCCAGTGTCAGGGCGCGGGCGGCGCGCTGGCGGTGATGCGCTTCCAGCTCGGCCAGCTGCCAGGCATCGTTGGCGCCGGCCGCCTCGACCGGATCGGCGCATTCGACATTCTGCGCGGGGCGGTTTTCCCGCGCGGCCATGCCGAAGATGTCGGTGAGGTAGTACTCGCCCTGCGCATTGTTGCGGTCGAGCCGCTCGATCCAGCCGCGCAGCGCGGCCGCGTCGGCGGCGAGCAGGCCGGTATTGACCAGGGTGACCGCACGCTGGCTGGCGTCGGCGTCCTTCTCCTCGACCACCGCGCGGATCCGGCCGCTGTCGTCGCACAGCACGCGGCCGTAGCCACGCGGATCGGTCAGCCGGGTGCTGAGCAGGCGCAGCGCGCCGGCGGTCTGCACCAGCTGGCGCAGCGTGGCGGGGCGGGTCAGCGGCACGTCGCCGTACAGCACCAGCACCTGCACGCCATCGGGTACTTCGCGCAGCGCCTGCTGCACGGCGTGGCCCGTGCCCAGGCGCTCGGCCTGCAGCACCCAGCGCAGGTCGTCCTGCGCGCGGAACGCCGCCTGCACCTGTTCACCGCCGTGGCCGTGCACGATGTGGATCGCCGCCGGCTGCAGCGCGCGCGCGGCGGCCAGCACGTGCGCCAGCAGCGGCCGCCCGGCCAGCGGCATCAGCACCTTGGGGCGGTTCGATTTCATCCGCGTGCCGGCACCGGCGGCGAGGATGATGACGTGCAGGGGAGCGTTTTCCATCGGTGTCGGCCTTGACCCGTAGCAGGGCAAAAGCATAGCAGCGGGCCACGGCGCCGGCCCGCGGCGCGGCAGTCCGGTGGGATGGATTATCGCACCCGCCCTGCCGGGCCTGCCTGGCGGATCCCGCGTGGTGCTAGGCTCGGCAACAGTCCGAGGACAAATTCGAGGTGGACGATGAACCTGCTGCTTCGCTGCGCGTTTGCCGTGCTGCTTGGCCTGATGCCGGTGCTGGCCGGCGCCGTGCCGGCCACCCCCGCCGATTCAACCGACCAGCGCGTGCATGTGACGTACGCCGAGCCGCAGAACTTCTCCGAAAACCGGAGCTACGGCTACCAGGATCGCTACAACGGCGTGCACTATCTTGAGCCGCTGCGGGCCTACCTGATCAAGCGCGCGGCGCCGCTGCTGGCCGCCGGCCAGCGGCTGGACGTCACCATCACCGATATCCAGCTGGCCGGCGGCTACGAGCCGTGGCAGGGCCCGTCCTGGAGCCATGTGCGCATCATGAGCAACCGCTATCCGCCGCGCATCGACCTCAGCTTTCGCTGGATCGGCAGCGACGGCAAAGTCTTGCGCGAAGGTTCGCGCAAGCTGTTCAATCTCGCCTATCTCGACAGCGGCACGGCGATGATCGGTTCCAGCGATCCGCTGCGCTACGACAAGGCGCTGATCGATCGCTGGCTGCGCCGCGGCCTGCAGCATCTCTGACAGCGCGGTCTTGACCGGCCGGAGCAGGTGTTCGGCGAACGGGTCAGTGCTTGAGGTTCTTGCGCAGCCGCTCCAGCGCCTGCAGCTGGGCCATCGCCTCGGCCAGCCGGGCCTGGGCTTCGGCGATTTCCATCGCCTCGGTGCGGTTGGCCAGCGCCTCTTCGGCTTCCTTGCGGGCGCGCAGCGACGCGGCTTCGTCCAGATCGGCGGCGCGCATCGCGGTGTCGGCCAGCACGGTGACCACCTGCGGCTGCACTTCCAGGATGCCGCCGGAGACGTAGAACTGCTGCCGCTCGCCATCGGCCAGCAGCACGTCGACATGCCCCGGCTTGAGCCGGGTGATCAGCGGCGCATGGCGCGGCGTGATGCCCAGCTCGCCCAGCTCGCCGGTGGCCACGACCAGCGTCGCATCACCGGAAAAGATCTCGGCTTCGGCACTGACGATGTCGACGCGAATGGTGGTCATGCTGTGTTCTCGCTACGCTCGCAGAGGAATGGGCGGGGGACTACTGTGGACGGCAAAGCAGGCTCGGATCGCGGCGATATCGCCAGCCGGCCCATGCCCATGGCACAAGCCGCTCACGCGGCTTTCTTGACGCCCATGTCCTCGGCCTTCTTGATCGCCTCGTCGATGCCGCCGACCATGTAGAACGCCTGCTCCGGCAGGTGGTCCACGTCGCCGTCGACGATCATCTTGAAGCCGCGGATGGTTTCCTTCAGCGACACGTACTTGCCCGGCGAGCCGGTGAACACTTCGGCCACGTGGAACGGCTGCGAGAAGAAGCGCTCGATCTTGCGCGCGCGCGACACCGCCAGCTTGTCGTCCTCGGACAGCTCGTCCATGCCCAGGATCGCGATGATGTCCTTCAGCTCCTTGTAGCGCTGCAGCGTGCCCTGCACGCGGCGGGCGACGTCGTAGTGCTCCTCGCCGATCACATTCGGATCGAGCTGGCGGCTGGTGGAGTCCAGCGGATCCACCGCCGGGTAGATGCCCAGGCTGGCGATGTTGCGGCTCAGCACCACGGTCGCGTCCAGATGCGCGAAGGTGGTCGCCGGCGACGGATCGGTCAGGTCGTCGGCGGGCACGTACACGGCCTGGATCGAGGTGATCGAGCCGGTCTTGGTCGAGGTGATGCGCTCCTGCAGCACGCCCATTTCCTCGGCCAGGGTCGGCTGGTAGCCCACCGCTGACGGCATGCGGCCGAGCAACGCGGACACCTCGGTGCCGGCCAGCGTGTAGCGGTAGATGTTGTCGACGAAGAACAGCACGTCGCGGCCCTTGCCGTGTTCGTCCTTCTCGTCGCGGAAGTATTCGGCCATGGTCAGCCCGGTCAGCGCCACGCGCAGGCGGTTGCCCGGCGGCTCGTTCATCTGGCCGTACACCATCGCGACCTTGTCGAGCACGTTGGAGTCTTTCATCTCGTGGTAGAAGTCGTTGCCCTCGCGGGTGCGCTCGCCCACGCCGGCGAACACCGACAGGCCCTCATGCGCCTTGGCGATGTTGTTGATCAGCTCCATCATGTTGACCGTCTTGCCCACGCCGGCGCCGCCGAACAGGCCGACCTTGCCGCCCTTGGCGAACGGACACATCAGGTCGATCACCTTGATGCCGGTCTCCAGCAGGTCGTTCGCGCCGGCCTGCTCGTCATAGCTGGGCGCCTCGCGATGGATCACCCACTGCTCGGTCTCGCCGATCGGGCCGGCCTCGTCGATCGGGTTGCCGAGCACGTCCATGATGCGGCCGAGGGTCTGCTTGCCGACCGGCACCTTGATGCCC
>JAJXTX010000035.1:0-6601 GCA_021783385.1 Pseudomonadota bacterium | reverse complement strand
CGCGCCTTGTTGTAGATCAGCGTCAGCTCGTCGATGACCTTGTTCGCATTGTCCGAGGCGCTCTTCATCGCCACCATCCGCGCCGCGTGCTCGCTGGCCAGATTCTCCAGCGACGCCTGGTACACCACCGATTCGACGTAGCGGCCCAGCACGTGCTCCAGCACGGTCTGTGCATCGGGCTCGTAGATGTAGTCCCAGTCGTGGCCCTGCTCCAGCTTGACCCCGGCGTAGGCCGATTCGCCGGCGGCCTGGTGCGCCTCCATCTCGGCGGCCACCAGCGGCAGCGGCAGCAGCGCATCGATGGTCGGCTTCTGCGTCATGGTGTTGATGAAGTCGTTGTAGGCGAGAAAGACGCGGTCCAGCCCGTTGGCCGTATAGGCGTCCATCATCACCTTGATCACACCGACCAGCTGCTCCAGCTTGGGCTTCTCGCCGAGATGCGTGACGCTGCCGAGCAGGTTGATGCCCTTGAGGCGCCGAAAGAACGCCACCGCCTTCTGGCCGATCGCCACCACATCCACCTGCACGCCCTGCTGCTGCCACTCGGCGATCGCCGGCAACAGGCGGCGAAACAGGTTGGAGTTGAGGCCGCCACAGAGGCCGCGGTCGGTCGACACCACGATGTAGCCGACCCGCGCCACGCTGTCGCGCTGAATCAGGAACGGGTGGCTGAAATCGGTGCTGGCCTGGGCCACATGCGCGATCACCTTGCGCATCGAGCGGGCATAGGGACGCGAGGCCTTCATCAGCTCCTGCGCCTTGCGGATCTTCGAGGCCGAGACCATCTCGAGCGCGCGCGTGACCTTGCGCATGTTCTGCGTGCTCTTGATCTTGGTTTTGATTTCGCGTCCGCTGGCCATTTATCTCGCTCGCTATGCTTGCTCGGGGAATCGGGAATCGACAGTCGGGATTCGCCAGAAGCGGCGCGGCCCGATTGCTTTTCCGATTCCCTGTTCCCTACTCCCGGTTCCCGGCCCCGATCACCAGCTGCCGGTTTTCTTGTACTCGTCCAGCGAGGCCTTGAAGGTGGCTTCGATGTCGTTGTTCCAGTCGCCGGTGGCCACGATCTTCTGCATCAGGTCGGCGTGGTTCTGGTGCATGAACGCATGCAGGCCTTTCTCGAACGGCAGCACCTTGTTCACCGCCAGATCGTCCAGATAGCCCTTCTCGGCGGCGTACACCGACAGCGCCAGCTCGGCGATCGACAGCGGCGCGTACTGCGCCTGCTTCATCAGTTCGGTGACGCGCTGACCGCGGTCGAGCTGGGCGCGGGTGGCCGGATCCAGATCCGAGGCGAACTGCGCGAACGCGGCCAGCTCGCGGAACTGCGCCAGCGCCAGCTTGACGCCGCCGGACAGCTTCTTGACGATCTTGGTCTGCGCAGCACCGCCGACGCGGGACACCGAGATACCGGCGTTCACCGCCGGGCGGATGCCGGCGTTGAACAGGTCGGTCTCGAGGAAGATCTGGCCGTCGGTGATCGAGATCACGTTGGTCGGCACGAACGCCGAAACGTCGCCACCCTGCGTCTCGATGATCGGCAGCGCGGTGAGCGAACCGGTCTTGCCCTTCACCTCACCATTCGTGAACTTCTCGACGTATTCCTCTGACACGCGCGAGGCGCGCTCGAGCAGGCGCGAATGCAGATAGAACACGTCGCCCGGATACGCTTCGCGGCCCGGCGGGCGCTTCAGCAGCAGCGAGATCTGGCGATATGCCACCGCCTGCTTGGACAGATCGTCATAGACGATCAGCGCGTCCTGGCCACGGTCGCGGAAGTATTCGCCCATCGCGCAGCCGGCATACGGTGCCACGTATTGCAACGCGGCCGACTCGGAGGCCGAGGCCACCACGATGATGGTGTGGGCCAGCGCGCCGTGCGCCTCCAGCTTGCGCACCACGTTGGCGATCGACGAGCGCTTCTGACCGATCGCCACGTAGATGCATTTGATGCCGGAATCCTTCTGCGCAATGATCGCGTCGATCGCCAGCGCGGTCTTGCCGGTCTGGCGGTCGCCGATGATCAGCTCGCGCTGGCCGCGGCCGACCGGGATCATCGCATCGACCGACTTGTAGCCGGTCTGCAGCGGCTGGTCGACCGACTTGCGCCAGATCACGCCCGGCGCCACCTTCTCGATCGCCGCATTGAGCTTGGCGCCGAGCGGACCCTTGCCGTCGATCGGGTTGCCCAGCGCGTCGACCACCCGGCCAAGCAACTCCGGGCCGACCGGCACTTCAAGAATGCGACCGGTGGTCTTGGCGGTATCGCCCTCGCGCAGATGCTGGTATTCACCCAGCACCACCGCGCCGACCGAGTCGCGCTCGAGGTTCAGTGCCAGCGCGAACGAGCTGCCCGGCAGCTCGATCATTTCGCCCTGCATCACGTCGGCCAGGCCGTGGATGCGCACGATGCCATCGGACACGCTGATGATCGTGCCCTCGTTGCGCGCTTCCGCCCCGAGCTTGAACTGCTCGATGCGGCTCTTGATCAGTTCGCTGATCTCGGACGGATTCAAAGTGGTGCTGGACATGGCAAGTTTTCCTGGGATTTGCGCCGCATCAGCGGCACCCGATAGTTTTGATTCTTTGGATCAGTGCGAAAGCGCGCCGGCCAGCTGCGCGAGGCGTCCGCGCGCCGAACCGTCGATCACCTGCTCGCCGGTATCAATCACCGCGCCGGCCAGCAGCGTGGCGTCGACCCGGGTTTCCAGCGCGATCTCGCGCTTGAAGCGGCGCTTCAGCGACGCCTTGAGCTGCTCGGCCTGGGCCGCATCCAGCGCCATCGCGCTGGTCACCTTGACCAGCAGCTGCGACTCGGACTCGCGCTTGAACGCCTCGTACAGCTCGGCCACCTCGGGCAGCAGCACCAGCCGCCGCTGCTCGGCCATTTCGCCGAGAAACTGCGCAAATGGGGCGTCCGCCGCCATGTCGGCCGGCAGGTGCAGCGCCACCAGCTGCGCCGGCAGCACCCGCGGATCGCTGCCCAGCCGGGCCACGCGCACGTCGCCTGCCACGCTTGCGGCAAATGCCAACGCATGCGACCACGCATCCAGCGAACCGGCCGCGTGCGCCAGCTCGAAGGCGGCGCGCGCGTAGGGACGGGCGAGGGTGATTGCCTGGGCCATCGATCAGATCTCGGCCGCAAGCTGGTCGAGCAGCAGCTTGTGCGTCGAAGCGTCGACCTCGCGCTGCACGATTTTGCTGGCACCCTGCAGCGCCAGCGCGCCGACCTGCTCGCGCAGCTGGTCGCGGGCACGCTGCGCCATGCTGGCGATGTCGTCCTGCGCGGTCGCCTTCAGCCGGTTGATCTCGACAATCGCCTCGACGCGGGCCTTGTCGATGATCTGATTCGCCTGCTGCTGCGCGCGATCGATGATCTCGGTGGCCTGCTGGCGGGCCAGCTTGATCTCGGCGGCCACCCTGGTGTCCGCCTCGCGCAGTTCGGCGTGCGCGCGCTCGGCCGCGTTCAGACCCTCGGCGATCTTCACCTGCCGGTCTTCAATGGCCTTGTTGAGATGCGGCCAGATGAAGTGGACGCAGAACCAGATCAGGATGGCGAAAGAAAGCATTTCGCCAATCAAGGTCGCGTTGAAATCCATCGCTGCGTTACCTGTAGATACGGAATGACATGGACAGGGGCATCAACCGACGCGCCTGCCGACAAAGACGGCGCCGGAGCGCCGCCAGCGGACTCAGCCTGCCACGAGCTTCGACAGCAGCGGATTGGCCACTGCGAAGTACATCGCCAGCGCCACGCCGATCAGGAACGCCGCGTCGATCAGGCCGGCGAGCAGGAACATGCGGCCCTGCAGCAGCGGCACCAGCTCCGGCTGACGGGCGGCAGCCTCGAGGAACTTCGAACCCATGACGCCGATGCCGATACAGGCACCGAGCGCGCCGAGGCCGATGATCAGGCCCAGCGCAATGGCAGTGAAGGACTGGACTTGAGCAATGTGAGCGATAAGTTCCACGACGGTCTCCTGGGAAATTGAAACTGGATAATTGAATGGCTGAAACGGATGCTGCGAAAACACGGGATCAGTGGTGATCGTGCGCCATCGAGATGTACACGATCGTCAGCACCATGAAGATGAACGCCTGGATGCCGATGATCAGGATGTGGAAGATGCCCCACACGGTGTAGCCGATGATGCCCATGCCGTAAAGCAGCCAGCTGCCTGCGCTGAACAGCCCGGCGATCAGCATGAACACCAGCTCGCCGGCGTACATGTTGCCGAACAGTCGCATCGCCAGACTCACCGGCTTGGACAGCAGCTCGACGATGTTGAGCAGGAAGTTGGGAATCCACAGCAGCGGATTCGCGCCAAACGGGGCGGTGAACAACTCATGCATGTAGCCGCCGAAGCCCTTGGCCTTGAAGCTGTAGAAAATGATCAGCACGAACACCGTCAGCGACATGGCAAACGTCATGTTGATGTCGGCGGTGGGCACCGCACGGAAATGGCCGATGCCGAACTGCTCGGTGATCCACGGCAGCAGGTCGACTGGCAGCAGGTCCATCGCGTTCATCAGGAATACCCAGATGAACACGGTCAGCGCCAGCGGACCCAGCACGCGACGATCGCCATGGAACACGTCCTTGACCTGCCCGTCGACGAACTCCAGCACGATTTCGACGAAGGCCTGACCGCGCCCGGGCACACCCGACGTGGCCTTGCGCGCCTTCAGCCAGAACCACAGACTGAACAGAATGCCCAGCACCAACGACACCGAGATCGAGTCGATATGCACCGCCCAGAAGCCACCCTTGCTCGCGTGCGGAGTCAGATGGGTCAGGTGATGCTGGATGTATTCGGTCAGGCCGCCCTGCTCGCTTGCCATGTTTCAACCCTTGAATCTGAACGCCAGCAGATATACCGCGTAGGCAGCCACCAGCCCGATCACAGCGGCCAGCGGCGGCAACTTGAATTGGAACATGATCATGATCAGCCCTCCGACAATCACGATCCATTTCAGCAAAATGCCGGTCACCCAGCGACCCAGCACAAAGCCCGCTCCGCCGAGACTGCTGAAGAACCGCGCCGATGACAGCGCGGTGCCCAGCGCCACAATTGCCGCACCCGCAGCGGCTGCGATAGCTTCACGGCGACCCTGCGCGAGAAAAACCACACCCGCGAGGACGGCCACGGCGAATTGCAGCAGCGCGATGCGCAAGGCGAGGCGTCGACCCGAGGCAAGACTGTTGCTCACGTAGCCCCCGCGCGGCTTACACCAGGCGGCACCGAACAGCTACGGGCCCCTTGTCGAATCCGAAAAAGTATATCAGTGCCCTCGCTGCAACGACAACCCGCACACTGCCTGCGGCATCACGTCGCGCGAGGCTGGCGAGCACGCAGGCGCATCCGTTCAGCGCACATGAAAAGGGCCGGACACGAGGTCCGGCCCTTCGATCATGCGGCTGTGCCGCAGCGATCCGATCTGCTTACTTGGCGGCAGCCTTCTTGGCAGCAACGATCGGCGCGACCACGGCATCGTTTGCGGCCTGGCGCTGTTCCTGCACCAATGCATTCATCGACTCGGCGGTCTTCTGCGCGATCGCGATGATCTCCTGTGAAACGGCCACCGAACGCTCGGCGTTCTCGCGACCCAGGCTGGCGCCCTTCTCCCACAGGCTGCGCAGACCGTTCACATCGCGCGTCTCCATCGCTTCGGCGACGAACTCGGCCGATACCTTGGCCTGCTGCTCCAACGCCTTGAGCTGCAGATCGGCGACCGTCTCCAGGCTCTTCAGCGCCAGCGACTGCGCCTTGAACGCGCTGTCGGTGAACTGCTTGGTGAAAGCGAAAAGCTGGTTGTTGATTTGCTGTGTCATGGTGCTGTCCTCACTGAGGATGGGGTAGTGGGATGCACTCTAGCAGCACCTTTTGTGCAGTGCAATATATTTTTTATGCCTGACGATTCCGCCTCGTTAGTACTCATGTAAAACAACAACTTGTAAGCATCCTGAAAAATCGTGCGGCGCGTCAAAAACTGTCGCGACTGCAGCTTGCCCCGGACGTGCACGTTTCATGCACTACCACCTTGTCCAGCGCCGGGAGGCGCGGCAGCAGCTCGCGCCAGATCCAGCGGGCCAGCATCTCGCTGGTCGGGTTTTCCAGCCCCTCGACCTCGTTGAGGTAGTGATGATCGAGCCGGTCGTACAGCGGCTGGAATGCCGTCTTGAGATCCGCAAAATCCATCAGCCAGCCCAGCTGGGGGTCGGGCTCGCCCGCCACGTGAATCTCGATGCGGAACGAATGTCCGTGCAGGCGCGCGCACTTGTGCCCGGGCGGCACATTCGGCAAGCGATGCGCCGCTTCGAGCTGGAATAGTTTGAAAATGTGCATCGCGAGCGCCTGCGTGCATTCAGAAGAGTGGGGCGGAAATGCGCGCTGGCGAGGATTGGTGGCTATGGGTGGACTCGAACCACCGACCTCGGCATTATGAGTGCCACGCTCTAACCAGCTGAGCTACATAGCCAAATTGTCATTCTCTGCTTATCGTCTGCGCTGCGCTTTGGCCAGCACACGCACACCGCCTGAGAAGGTGCCCCCGCTGCATTCAAGCCATCTGTGCGGGGCGCGGAAGTGTAGTGGCCGGG
>JAJXTX010000305.1 GCA_021783385.1 Pseudomonadota bacterium | reverse complement strand
CCTTGTCCATGATGCCGCCATTGACGGTGATGCTGTTGTCGCCTTTGCGGGCGCCATGCTTGAGCACCACGTTGATCACGCCGGCGATCGCGTCGGAGCCGTATTGGGCCGAGGCGCCGTCGCGCAGTACCTCGATGTGGTCGATGGCGGAGATCGGAATCGAGTTAAGGTCCACCGGTGCCGAGCCGCGGCCGACCGAGGAGTTGTAGTTCACCAGGCTGGTGGTGTGATAGCGCTTGCCGTCGACCAGCACCAGCACCTGGTCGGGCGACAGGCCGCGCAAGGTGGCGGGGCGGATCGCATCGTTGCCGTCATTGATCGCCGGGCGCGGAAAGTCCAGCGAGGGCAGCAGGGTGTTCAGCGCGGTGGCCAGATCGGTGGCGCCGCTGGCCTTGAGGTCGGCCGGCGACAGCACGTCGATGGGTGAGAGCGAGTCGGCCACCGTGCGGTCGCTGGCGCGGGTGCCGGTGACGACGACCTGCTGCAGCTGCTTGGTGTTCTTGGTGGTGGCGACAGGCGTGTCATCCGCCCTGGCGACGGCGGCGGTCATCACCAGGCTAATGCTCAGTAAAGGCAGCAGCGCAGCTGCCAGCGGGCGTTGCTTGAATCGGCTCGTCATGGATTTTCCCCCGGGTCGCACAATGGGCCGCACCAACGGTGCGGCGGTTAGGTTTCACATCGCAGAAACGAATTTTTAATGCTGCGATGGTCCCGACGTTATGCGATTTGTTGCATTGCGTCAATGCGCCGTAGTTTTCTTGAACAATTTGGCGAAATTCCCGCGAAGCCACCCGATGAACGTGGTCGGGTGGCGGGGGTGTGCCCCGGTAGGTGGGTGCGGGATGGGCAAGGTCAGGGGGTGAGGTTTCGGAACGAAGCGACGCTGGCCTGTGGTCTGATGGCCAAAACACCCTGCGACCGGAGCCTCACGCATCGTTTCGCGCCACGTTCATTCCGCACATCCCTGTGCCTCGCTCTCCGGGGCACTTCGCCGTGCCAATCGGCTGCCATGCCGATGTGTCTGCCGTTGGGAGAGCGAGGAGTCAGCTGCACTTCGGCGCGCATCAGGACGGTCGAAGACGGATCAACGGCGTGTGGAATGGAGAAAGCCGCGCACGCAGCTTATGATCCATGGACGGGTGATCGGTGAGCCTTGATACCCCACGTTTGGCCGTCAATGGCCCGGGTACCACCCGCACGGCTTTTTTCGCGTCCACAGCGAAGAAATTCAGGCGGCCAGGCGGGTTTGGCAACGACCTTGCTGGAACCCGACTACATGATGCCCGCTGAGACAGCTGTGAGGAATTGCCGCCCCATGCCAGCCACCGAGTCACTGCTCCGTCGTCGAACGCCCGCCGCAGATCCGCACCCGGCGCGGCCACGGTGCTGCCTGTCGTGACGGAAACAACCGCCACCGGCACGCTGGAGCTGGCGTTGGCTCATGCCGCGCGTCTGCTGGAAAGCGATGCGGTGCTGGCCGGCGAGCAGGCTGCCGAGATTCTCAGGGTTGTTGACGGCCACCCCGTCGCGTTGCGCCTGCTGGCTGCGGCCAAGGCGACACAGGGCGATCTGCCCGGAGCGCTCGACATACTCCAGTCGCTGGTGCAGGCGCAGCCGAACTGGGCGGCCGCCCAGCTCGACCTGGGACTGGCGCTGGGCCGCAGCGGGCGCGGTCAGGAGGCGATCGATGCGCTGCGCCGGGCGCTCGCGCTGAAGCCCGACCTGCCGCAGGCCTGGCGCGCGCTGGGCGATCACCTGATGGCGGCCGGTGAACAGGAGGCTGCCGACGCCGCCTATGCCAGCCACGTGCTGCACTCCACCAGCGACCCGCGATTGCTGGCCGCCGCCACCGCCCTGGTGGAGAACCGTATTCCGCTGGCCGAGACCCTGCTGCGCGAGCATCTGAAGCAGGCGCCCACCGATGTCGCGGCGATCCGCATGTTCGCCGAAGTGGCCGCGCGGATGGATCGCATCGAGGACGCCCTGCAGCTGCTGGCACGCTGTCTGGAGCTGGCGCCAAGCTTCCATGCCGCGCGCCAGAACTATGCGTTGCTGCTCCATCGCAGCAACCAGCCGGAGCAGGCGCTGGTGGAGATCGAGCGCCTGCTGGCGGAAGAACCCGAGCATCCGGGCTACCGCAATCTCAAGGCGGTGGTGCTGTGCCGGATCGGCGACTACGAGCCCGCCATCAACCTTTACGCGGACCTGCTGGCGCAGTACCCGCGCAATCCCAAGGTGTGGATGAGCTACGGCCACGCGCTCAAGACCGCCGGCCACGGCCAGCGTGCCATCGATGCCTATCGGCGCAGTCTGGCGCTGGAGCCGTCCTTCGGCGAGGTGTGGTGGAGCCTGGCCAACCTCAAGACGTTCCGCTTTGGCGCCGATGACCTCGCCGCCATGCGCGCGCAGCTGGCGCGCGCCGACCTCAGCGAGGACGACCGTCTGCATCTGGAATTCGCGGTGGGCAAGGCACTGGAGGACGCGGGTGAATACGAGTCCTCGTTCCGGCACTACGCGCAGGGCAACGCGATCCGCCGCAGCCAGCTGCACTACAGCGCTGACGACACCAGCGAGCGTGTGCGCCACATCCGCCAGCGCTATACAGGCGAGTTCTTCACGGCGCGGGCCGGCGCGGGCAGCCCGGCCCGCGATCCCATCTTCATCGTCGGCCTGCCGCGCGCCGGCTCCACCCTGATCGAGCAGATCCTGTCCAGCCACAGCCAGGTCGAAGGCACCATGGAGCTGCCCGAGGTCACCTCGATCACGCGCATGCTGCGGGGACAGGGTGATGCCGACAGCACGATGCCGTATCACGCGGTGCTGGCCGGGCTCGATGCCGACGCCTTGCGCGCGCTGGGCGAGCGTTACCTGGCGCACACCCGCATCCAGCGCAAGACTGCAGCGCCGCTGTTCATCGACAAGATGCCGAACAACTTCATGCACATCGGGTTGATCCATCTGATGCTGCCCAATGCCACCATCATCGACGCCCGCCGGCATCCGCTGGCGTGCTGCTTCTCGGGCTTCAAGCAGCACTTCGCGCGCGGGCAGAGCTTCAGCTACAGCCTGGACGACATGGGACGTTACTATCGCGACTACGTGGCACTGATGGCGCATTTCGACGCTGTGCTGCCGGGGCGCGTCCACCGGGTATTCTACGAGCGCATGGTCGAGGACACCGAGGGCGAGGTGAGGCGTCTGCTCGATCATTGCGGCCTTCCGTTCGAAGAATCGTGCCTGCGGTTCTTCGAGAACGCGCGACCGGTACGCACCGCGAGTTCGGAACAGGTGCGCCAGCCGATCTACCGCGAGGGTGTGGATCACTGGCAGCACTACGCGCCATGGCTGGCAACGTTGGAGCAGGCATTGGGGGCGGTGCTCGGGCGATATCCCGACGTGCCGCAGTTAGAAA
>JAJXTX010000034.1:6998-15172 GCA_021783385.1 Pseudomonadota bacterium | reverse complement strand
CGTCGCGAAGCTCATCTGCCCACGGCCTCTTGGTCATCACGTAGCCCATGCGGTTGACGATATGCAAACCGGGCGACGCATACCAGTTGCCGTCCTCGTCGGAGCCGGATTCGATAATGGTCCAGACGTGGTTGAACGGTTGATCCTTGACGTCTTCGAACTCAAACATCTCGCCACTGGCCTTCTGGATTACGCCCCAGTCATCCCAAAACTCGTCTTCGCTGATGTAGTCATCCATTCCTTTTCCTCAGCGTGTGGCGGATGTGTCCAGCGTGACTGAGCGGTGTCGACCAATAAATGCTAGGTCTGGAACGAACCGCTCGGGCAATTCAATTTGCTTGTCCTCAATCGCCCAAAACACCTCATGCAGGAACGCATCCTTGCTGGCCTTGAGCCGTGCGGAGAGCACGATGCGCCAGTCGTCGCTGAGGGTGAAAAGGTGGCTGTCGAACGCCTTGTCGTGGATGGCGGAGAGGCATAGCCCATTGCTTGGGTTGAGTCGGTTCGCCTTATCGGCACTCCACGGCACGATGTGGCTGGCGACGAGCAGGCGCGTGTCGGAGACGCCGGAGATGCAGCAGCGATCGCGATAGCTGCTCAGCACTGCGCGGCGAAAAAAGTTCTGCTTGATGCGCTGTTGCACGAGCGCTTGGCGCGTTTCCCCGGTGAAGTCGGTGAGCGCGATGCCATCGGTCTTCTCGACGGGCATGTCGTCCTTCAAGCCATGCTCGTGCAGCAAGTATTGGCGTAGTTGCTCGCACTCGACGGCGAGTCGTTCCCAATCGGCGTGGAATTCATTCCAGATTTCGCGGTCGAGTGCCGATGCGCCACTCAGCCCTCTGCGGCCGGTGCTGGTGATCGAGGGATCGAGGCTGGCAAAGTTGACTAACTTCATCGCCAACGCGCTCGGCGTGCGCCCGATCAGCTTGGCCAGTTCGATGATCTGTGGATTTCGATTGTGCAGTTTGCCGAACGGTGTCTGGCAGTAGTAATGAAACGCCAGCTTGAGCTGTTCGGACGTCCAATTACCCTTGCTTGAAAAGGCAGCGGTTGAAACCTTGAACGTATCGGTCACGGCAGCTTCCTTGGCAATGAGCTTAGAGGCCACACACTTTGCTACCGCATCGATCATCGGCACAACCGCCGCCTCGGCGATGAGCTGGTAAGCCTGCGTATCACTCACCGGTATCTTGAAGCTGTCCGGCAAGCCCATCAGCCGTGCGCACTCGCGTGGAGTCAAACGTCGCGGGCGCTTGCGCGGCCCCTGCGATACCAGCACTTCCGAGCCGTCCTTGTAGTAGCGGGCGGACAGCGTGCGGGTGACGCTGTCGCCGTCGACCAGCCCGAAGCCGAAGCCGTTACCGGCGGCCTTGTGCTTGGCGGCGTAGTTCTGCAGGTAGGCCCACAGATTCGGCGTGAGCGTGTAGCGGGGATCGATCCTAGCCTTCGGGCCGGTGGTGTAGTGCGACTCGGGCAGTTCGCTGCCGTCCTGCGGGTGCAGGATGGATTTGAGGCGCGGGCCGTCCTTGGGCAGTTGCAGGTCGTCCCACGAGAAATCCGTGGCCTCGCGAAAACCGACGATCAGGATGCGCTCGCGGTGCTGCGGCACGAAGTGCTGGCCGTCGATGACCTTGCAGTGGATGTGATAGCCGAGGTCTTTTTCCAGCACCTTTTTGATCACGCGGAAGGTGTGGCCCTTGTCGTGGCTGACCAGGTTCTTCACGTTCTCCAGCAGGAACGCCGCAGGCCGTTTCGCCTTGATGATGCGCGCCACGTCGAAGAACAGCGTGCCCTGCGTTTCGTCGGCGAAGCCATGCGCACGGCCGAGCGAGTTCTTTTTCGACACACCGGCGATGCTGAAGGGCTGGCAGGGAAAGCCGGCCAGCAGCACGTCGTGATCGGGAACGTCGCGCTCGTCCACCGTGGTGATATCACCGGCGAACGCGTGCGCGGCATCGGGGAAGTTGGCCAGATAGGTCTTCTGCGCGTACGGGTTCCATTCGCTGGTGAACACGCAGCGCCCGCCGTGCGCCTCGAAGCCGATGCGGATGCCGCCGATGCCGGCGAACAGGTCGATGAAGGTGAAGGCGGCGTCGCCTTTTCCAGCCGGTGGCTCCAGCGGCAGCAGGCGCTGGCGGATAGCGTCGACGTGATAGGCCGGCGGCTCGGTTTCACCCAGCTGCCAGCGCCGCACGGTGCGCGCGTTGACGCCGAGCAGATCGGCGAGCTCCTTCTGCGTGTAACGACCATGCAGGCTGGCCAGCAGGTGGCGGATGTCTTCCATGAAGTACGTTCTCGCTCTGGGATAAACTGCGGCCAGTCTGTCCGCTTTATTTCCCTTTTTCAAGCGCGCGGCGGCGGATGCAGGCGGACAGGGGTGGAGCGTGGCGGTGTGATATTTAATCCAAAAGCTCATCAGAAATGAGCATTTTGGTGGAATATCGAACTTGAACCAGCTGTTTGATTTGCTCTTGGTTTGACGTTTCTATAATTTGCTCATCATGAGTGAACATAAGCAGACAAAATTGAGCCATTTGCTGGGCAGGTTGGGCGACGGCTGGCTGGTGTCGACACGCTGGCTTGTCGCGCAGGGCTATTCGCGCAGCTTGCTGGCACGTTATGTGGCCAGCGGCTGGCTGGACTCGCCAGCGCATGGCGTGTATTGCCGACGCGGCAGTCATCGATCATGGCAGGGCGTGGTGTTTTCGCTGCAGCAGCTGGAAGGCTTGCCCATGCACGTGGGGGGACGCTACGCGATGACGTGGCGCGGCCTGGATCATTACCTGCGCTTCGACGCAGCAACCATCACCCTGTTCGGTTCGGGCCGCCTTCCCGGCTGGGTGAACAAGCTGGGGCTGGATGAACGGTTCGAATTGCGCGCCGGGACGATGCTTGGCTTCACGCCGCTGGAGGATGCCGCACAGGCCAGTGCGGACACGCTCTACGCACAGGGGCTGGAGCGCATGATCGGCGAGCTGCCGGCCTGCCCCATGGTGGTGTCGATGGCCGAACGGGCGATCTTCGAAATGCTGGGTGATGCGCCCGCCAGGGTCTCGATCGCGGAAGCGGATGCGGTTTTGCAGGGGCTGGCCGGGTTGCGTCCGGCACTGCTGAGCAGCCTGCTGCGTACGTGCCGCAGCGTCAAGGTCAAGCGCCTGTTTCTGGCGCTGGCCGAGCGGCACGGCCATGCGTGGTTCAAGCAGCTTGACCTCGCCGGCGTGGATCTGGGTCAGGGCAAGCGCGTGCTGATCCGCGGCGGTCGGCTGCACCCCAAATATCTGATCACCCTGCCGGCGGATCTCGATGAACAGCTGGGATAAACGTTACCGCGAGAGCGTGCAGCTGCTGGTGGACGTGTTGCCGACGGTGGCGAGGGAGCCACGTTTTGCACTGAAGGGCGGTACCGCGATCAACCTGTTCGAGCATGATCTGCCGCGGCTGTCGGTGGACATCGACCTGACATGGCTGCCGCTACAGGACTTTGCCACCGACAGCCGCGAGATTGCAGCCGCCCTGCACGATATGGCTGTTGCGCTGGCCGCGCCGCCGCTGCGGCTCAATCTCCGCACCTCGGCCAGCGCGGGCACCGAAGGCTTCACCCGACTGATCGCCATGCGCGGTCGCACCAGCATCCAGATCGAGACCACGCCGGTGATGCGCGGCAGCGTGCATCCGACCCGCATGATGTCGGTGCAGCCAGGCGTGCAGCGTGCGTATGGATTTGCCACGCTGCAGGTGCTGGACTTCGCCGACTTGTACGCCGGCAAATTGGCGGCGGCGTTGTCGCGCCAGCATCCGCGCGATCTGTTCGATATCGGCGCCTTGCTCGATACCAGCGGCATCGATGACCGGCTGTGGCGGACGTTTCTGGTCTATCTGACCTGCAGCCCGAAGCCGGCGGCCGAGCTGCTGGCACCGGGCATACCGGATCTGGCGATGCCGTTCGAGAGGCAATTCCGGGGCATGACGGCGCAGCCCACGACGGTGGAAGCGCTGCTGGATGTTCGTCGGCGTTTGCTCGCGCGGATGACTGAACTGCTCGACGAACGAAGCCGTGCTTTCCTGCTCTCGGTGGAACAGGAGCAGCCTGATTTCCAGCTAATCGGACTGCCGCAGGCGGCGAACCTGCCCGCCGTGCGCTGGAAGCTGCACAACCTCGCACAGCGCACGCCGATCAAGCGCGAGGCCGCCTATCGGCAATTGCGGCAGGTGCTGGAACGCAGCGGTCGCGGCGCGGGCTGATGGCGCGACGGCCCTGCGGCATGGCTCAGCCGGCTGCCGGCTGCGGCTTGTCCAGCGCCTTCAGCCGCTTTTTCTCCGCCTTCGCGGCCTTGCGTGCGGCGCGGCGTTCGATGCGGCCGGCCTTGCGGATCTTGCGGTCGTAATTCCACAGGTAGATCGCCGGGGTGCTCAGCAGGGTCAGCAGCTGCGATACCAGCAGGCCGCCGACGATGGCAATGCCGAGCGGCTGGCGCATCTCCGAACCGATGCCGAAGCCGATCGCCAGCGGCAGCGCCGCGCCCATCGCCACCAGCGTGGTCATGGTGATCGGGCGGAAGCGCACCAGCGCGGCCTCGCGGATCGCGTCGGGCGCGGACAGGCCGCGCTCGCGCTCGCCGACCAGCGCGAAGTCGACCATCAGGATCGCGTTTTTCTTGACGATGCCGATCAGCATCAGGATCGCGATGATCGCCATCAGCGAGATCTGCGTCTGCGTCACCAGCATGGCGAGGAACGCGCCGGCGCCGGCGGCCGGCAGGGTCGAAAGAATGGTCAGCGGATGGCCGAGGCTTTCGTAGAGGATGCCCAGCACGATGTACATCGCGATGATCGAGCCGAGCAGCAGGATCATGCCGTTGGACTGCGCCTGCTGCAGGCGCTGGTTCTCGCCGGTGAACTCGACCTTGATGCCGGCCGGCAGCCCCACCGCGTAGGCGGCCTGCTTGACCAGCGCCATGCCCTTGTCCTGCGCCACGCCCTTGGCCAGGTTGTAGGTGAGCGTGGCCGCTTCCATCTGGTTGTGGTGGCGGATGCGGATCGGGCTCATGCCCGGCTTGATCTGCGCCAGCGCGGACAGCGGAATCATCTGACCCAGGTCGCTGCGCACGCGCACATTCAGCAGCGCCTGCGGACTCACGCTCTGCGCCGGGTTGGCGGTCAGCACCACCCAGTACTGGTTGATGTCGGAGTAGATCTGCGACACCTGGCGCTGGCCAAACGAGCTGAACAGCGCGGTGTCGATCGCGCCCATGCTGACATGGAGGCGGCCGGCGGCGGCGCGATCGACCTGCACCTGCTGCTGCTTGCCGACCAGGTCGAAGTCACTGCCGACGTCGCGGAACTGCTTGATCGTGCGCATCTGCCGCACCATCTTCAGCGCCCACGGCTGCAGGTCGCCGCCGGTGCTGCTGATCAGCTGGAATTCGTACTGGCCGCCGGCGTCGCCGCTGCCGCCGCCGCCGAGAAACTGCACCGGGCTGATCGACACCTGCACGTCGGGCAGCGCGTCGTAGGTTTTCGACAGCCGCCGGATGATCTGCTTGATGTTTTCCGGCCGCTCGCCGGGGCCGCTGCCGCGCGGCTTGAGATCGACGAACATGCGCGCGCTGTTGCCCACCGCGCCGCCGCCACCGCCCATGCCGCCGAGCATGGTGAGCATGTCGAGCACCGCCGGATCGGCGTGCATGATCCGGATCACCTGCTGCGTGCGCGCGGCCAGCAGGGTCGGCGAGATGTTGGCATCGGCGCGGATGCTGAGCTCCAGCTGGCCGGTGTCCTCCTCCGGCATGAAGCTGCCGCCGGCGGTCTTGACCACCGCGAAGGCCAGCACGCCGGTGAGGATCAGCAGGGTCAGCGGCTGCCAGCGCATGATCCGTCGATGCCGCATGGCCCAGTCCAGCGCGCGCTCGTAGCGGCGCTGCAGGCCCCGGTCGAAGCGCTCCACCGCAAGCTCGATGCGGCTGGGCGGCGCGACGCGCGCGGACTCGTGCTTGAGAAAATGCGCGCACAGCGCCGGCGTCAGCGTGAGCGAGACGAGCGCCGAGATCACCACCGCGGCGGTCAGCGTCACCGAAAACTCGCGCAGCAGCATCACCAGCATGTTGTTGCCGAACAGCAGCGGTGCGAACACCGCCACCAGCGACAGCGTGATCGAGACCACCGTGAAGCCGATCTCGCCGACGCCGCGCATCGCCGCCTGCATCGGCGTTTCGCCGCGCTCCATGTGGCGCACGATGTTCTCGATCACCACGATGGCGTCGTCCACCACGAAGCCGATGCACAGCACCAGCGCCACCAGTGACAGCGTGTTCAGCGTGTAGCCGAGCGCCCACATCACCACGAACGCGCCGGCCAGCGACAGCGGCACGCTGAGCATGGCGATCAGCGTGGGCCGCAGCCGGCGCAGGAACACCAGCATCACCAGCACCACCATCGCGATCGAGATCAGCAGCGCCACCTTGACCTCGTGCAGCGCCGACTTGGTGGTCTGGGTGAGATCGAACACCGGCGTGATGCTGACGTTCGACGGCAGCGATGCGCGCAGCTGCGGCAGGCGCGCGCGGATCGCCTCCACCGTGGCCACCGCGTTCGCCTCCGGCCGCTTGGTGATCTGCAGCCCGACCGTGCGCGCGGTGCCGTGGCCGATGCTGGAAAACCACGCCGCCTGATACTTGTCCTGCTGGCCGCTGTAGACGCGGGCCACGTCGGACAGCCGCACCGGCGTGCCGTTTTTCACCGCGATCAGCAGCCTGGCGAAGTCCTCCGGGCGCTGCAGGCCGTCGTTGGCGCTCACCGTCATCTGCGTATGGCCGTCGCTCAGCGTGCCCAGCGGCGAAGTGACGTTGGCGGCGCGCAGCGTGTTGGCCACATCGTTCGCGGTGAGTCCCTTGGCCGCCAGCGCGTTGTTGTCCAGATCGATCCGCACCGCGTGCGGCGTGCCGCCGAACACCTCCACCTGCGCCACGCCGCTGATCTGCGCCACCGCCGGTTTCAGCAGCGTGTCGGCCAGGTCGAACAGCTTGTCCTGCGGCAACCCGGTCGAGGTCAGCGTGATGAACAGGATCGGGATCTGCGAGGTGTCGAACTTGAAGAACGCCGGCGGCGCCGGCAGCCCCGGCGGCAGATCCACCGCGGCGGCGTTGATCGCCGCCTGCACGTCGCGTGCGGCGCCGTCGGAAGTGCGCCCGAAATTGAAGCGCACCATCACCGAGGCCGAGCCTTCGGTGGCGTTGCCGTACATCTCGTCGACGCCGGGAATCTGCCCCAGATGCCGCTCCAGCGGCGCCAGCACGGTGTTGGCCATGGTCTGCGCGCTGGCACCTGGCTGCTGCGCCACCACGTACACGCCGGGGAAATCCAGCGATGGCAGCGCGGCCACGCCGAGCAGCAGGTAGGCGCAGATGCCAGCCAGTGTCAGGCCCAGCGCCAGCAGCGAGGCACCGGCCGGGCGGCGGATCAGGGGGGCGAAAATATTCATGGCGCTTCCATGGCGGGCAAGCATAGCGGCGCACCGCCGCGCGCAGGCGGGCTGGCGACAGCCGCAGTGCAGGTTTCGATCATGCCGGCTTTATGCCCGTTGTCGCGCGCCAGCGTATGTGCCTTAAGTCCCCACCGTGTCGGAAGGCAGGGGTGCGCCGCGCGCGCACGTCCACCCGACGGCGGCCCGGATGTGTGGCGAAAATCATCACCCCCCCCTGTCTTGGCGCAACACACATGGCCGCGGGCCGTGGCCGCCCGGCAAAGCGCTGCTCCGCCCTTTCGATCCTCCGGCTGGGCGAGGTTCGACGGCAGCGCACGGCGTCAGCTGGCGGCGCCGCCGATCCAGCTGCGCAGCACGCGGCAGTCGTTGTTCAGCGCCACCAGATCCGCCTGATAGCCGGCGGCGATGCGGCCGTGGCTGGCGCCGAGGCCGAGGAAATCAGCGGGGTAGGTGCTGGCCATGCGCACCGCCTCGTCCAGCGGCAGGCCCAGCAGCTGCACCGCGTTGCGCACGGCGCCGGCCATGTCCAGCGCCGAACCGGCCAGCACGCCCTGCGCGGTCTGGCAGACGCCGTCGCGGATCGTGATGGCCTCGCCGTTGAGGATGAACTCCGGGTCGTCCGAGCCCACCGGCGGCATCGCGTCGGTGACCAGCAGCATCTTGCCGCGCGGCTTGGCCGCGATCGCCACGCGCA
>JAJXTX010000034.1:0-6898 GCA_021783385.1 Pseudomonadota bacterium | reverse complement strand
ACGCCGTCGCGGATCGTGATGGCCTCGCCGTTGAGGATGAACTCCGGGTCGTCCGAGCCCACCGGCGGCATCGCGTCGGTGACCAGCAGCATCTTGCCGCGCGGCTTGGCCGCGATCGCCACGCGCAGACTGGCCGGATGCACGTGCCGGTCGTCGACGATCAGCCCGCACCAGCTGTGCGGATCGTCCAGCGCGGCGCCGACCACGCCGGGCTCGCGGCTGCCCAAAGGGGTCATCGCGTTGAACAGGTGGGTGAAGCCGCGCACGCCCGCATCCAGCGCGGCGCGGATGGTGGCGTAATCGGCAGCGGTGTGGCCGGCGCAGACGAGCAGCCCTGCCGCGGCCAGCTCGGCGATCTGCGCCAGCGGCACCTGCTCCGGCGCCAGCGTGAGCAGGCGCACGCCGCGGTGCGGCGCGCACAGCCGCGCCAGCTCGTCGCGGCCGGGCGTGTGGAAAAACTTCGGGTCGTGCACGCCCTTGCGCGCGGGTGCCAGGTACGGCCCTTCCAGATGGATGCCGAGCACACCGGGCACGCCTTCGGCGAGGGCCTGCTCCACCGCCGCCAGCGCCGCGCGCATCGTGTCGGCGTCGTCACTGATCAGCGTCGGCAGAAATCCGGTGGTGCCATGGCGCCGATGCGCCGCGCCGATGCGGCGGATGCTTTCCACCGTGGGCGCATCGTTGAACAGCACCCCGCCGCCGCCGTTGACCTGGGTGTCGATGAAGCCCGGCAGCAGCAGCGCGCCGCCCAGGTCGTGCTGCTCGACCTGCTGCACGCGCGCATCATGGTGCGGCAGCAGCTCAACGATGCGCGCGCCATCGAGCAGCACCGCGACATCATCGCGCCAGCCATGCGGGGTGAGTACGCGGGCGTGGGTGAGGGCTTGCGTCATGGTCATGTCCATGGATCGGGCTTGCGCCAGGAGCGCACCCTGGGCGCGAAGGCTCCGGTGTCGATTGGAGCAGGAGCCTTCGCGCACAGGGTGCGCTCCTACGGGTGGGTCAGACGGTCTCGGTGACCTTGTTGAGGTGCGGCGGCACGTCGGGATTGAAGCCGCGGCGCAGCGCCAGCGCGCTGGTCGCGCGGTAGAAACTCTGGATGATCAGCAGCGGCGTGCACAGCGCGGGCAGGCCGCTGGCCACCGGCAGCATGCCCGCGCCGCGCAGGCCCGGCGCGGCCACGAACACCTGCGCGCCGCGGCGGCGGAACTCGTCGGCGACCGCCAGCGTGCCGGCCAGCGTGTCGTCGTCCTGGGCAAAGCACAGCACCGGGAAATCCGGCCCGACCAGCGCCATCGGGCCGTGCCTCACCTCGGCCGCGCTGAACGCCTCGGCGTGCAGGCCGCAGGTTTCCTTGAACTTCAGCGCCGCCTCCAGTGCGATGCCGAGACCGAAGCCACGCCCCACCACGAACAGGTTGTGCGCCTCGACCAGGCCGCTGCTCAGCGCCGACCAGTCCGCGTCCCAGCCCTCGCGCAGCGCGCCGGGCAGCGCGTCGAGCGCCACCGCCAGCGCGGCGTCGCCGTGCCAGCGCGCGCACAGGTGCAGCACCGCGGCCAGTGCGGCGATATAGCTCTTGGTGGCAGCCACGCTGCGCTCCGACCCGGCGTGCAGCGGAATCACCGTGTCGGCGAGCTGCGCCAGCGGCGAGTCCTCCACGTTGACCAGCGCCAGCACGCGCGCGCCGGCCAGCTTCGCCGCCTGCGCGTTGCGCAGCAGGTCGGGGCTCTTGCCCGACTGCGAGATGGCGATGAACAGCGCGCCGTCCCACTGCTGCTCGGCCGCATATACCGAGGTGACCGAGGGCGAGGCGGACGCGGTGACGATGCCCAGCTGGGTCTCGAATACGTACTTCGCGTAGGCCGCCGCGTGGTCGGAGCTGCCGCGCGCGCAGGTGACGATGAAGCGCGGCGGCTGCGCACGCAGGGCCTGCGCCAGCGCCGTCACCACCGCGTCGTTGGCGGCGAACTGGCGCGCGACCACGTCGGCCGCCTCGTGCGCTTCGCGGTACATCAGGGTGTCGCTGGCGTGCATGGGGGGGTCGCTTCCGCAGTGGGGTCAATCGGTTTGCAGTTCGGCCACGAAGTCGTAGATGTCGCCGCGATACCACGAACAGGTGAACTCGACCACGCGGCCGTCGTCGAGAAAACTGCGCCGCTCGATGCTCAGCCCGGCGCTGCCCACGCCGACGTGCAGCAGACGCGCCTGGTGCGCGTTCAGCGACACCGCGCGCAACCGTTGCAACGCGCGCCGCGGACGGCAGCCGAGCTTTTCCAGCGCCTCGTAGAGCGAGTCGTGCACCAGCATCGGATCGGGCAGCAGGCTGGCCGGCACCACGCTGCGCTCGATCGCCAGCGGCTCGTCCTGGCCGTAGCGCACGCGATGCAGCCGCGCCACCAGCGAGCCGGGCGACAGGTTCATTGCCATCGACTCCTCCGGCGTCACCTCGCCAATGCCGCGCTCGAAGAATTCCGAGCGCGGCCGCAGCCCGCGCTCGCGCAGATCCTCGGTGAAGCTGGTCAGCCGCGACATCGGCTTGACGATGCGTTCGGCGATGAAGGTGCCGGCGCCGTGACGCTGGGTCAGCAGGCCCTCCTCGACCAGCCCGGCGATCGCCTTGCGCACGGTCACCCGCGACAGCTTCAGCGCCAGCGACAGGTCACGCTCGCTCGGCAGCGCCTGGCCCGGCTCGGTGTCGTGATGCTCGACCACATTGCGGATCGCGCGGCGCAGGCGCAGGTAGGCCAGCGGCTGGTGCGTGGCCGGGTCGTGGCAAATGCGGCGGTATTCGTCGACCAGGGCGGTTTGCATAGGTATTCAACATACCAATCACGAACCACTTAAGCAACCAGATGCCCTGGACCGGGAGCGCCGCCACAGATTCGGTAGCCTCTCAGGCTGGCTGCATGGCTGTTGGGGCGCCCGAGCGATTCGGGCGCAGAAGGCGCTGGCGCTGTCTGGTATTTCACTGGTAGCATCAGTGCCTCTCCGGGCAGCGGCACCTGTGCACGCTGCCTGCCATCCGGCACCGTGTCGAGGTGAATGCGTGACTGCTCCTTCCCCGCTGGTCGAACCGTTCGACCTGGTCATTTTCGGCGGCACCGGCGACCTCGCCGTGCGCAAGCTGCTGCCCGCCATGTTCCACCGCTTTCTCGACGGCCAGCTGCCGCCCAGCAGCCGCATCATCGGCGTGGCACGCGAGGCGCTGGACGACGCCGGCTATCGCGCGCTGCTGCGCCAGACGCTCAGCGCGGTGTGCGACGCCGTCAAGCTCGATGCGTTCCTGCAGCAGGTCGGCTACCGGCCGCTGGATGCGCGCAAGGACGCCGGCTGGGACGACTTCGCCGCGCTGATCGGCAGCCAGCCTGACCACGTGCGGGTGTTCTACCTGTCCACCTCGCCCGAGCTGTTCGTCGACATCTGCGGCCGCCTTGGCCACTACCGGCTGAATCAGGGCAAGTCGCGCGTGGTGCTGGAAAAGCCGATCGGTCGCGACCTGACCAGCGCCAACCAGATCAACGACGCGGTGGGCAAGGTGTTCAGCGAATCGCAGACCTTCCGCATCGACCACTACCTCGGCAAGGAGACGGTGCAGAACCTGCTGGCGCTGCGCTTCGGCAACGCGCTGTTCGAGCCGCTGTGGAACAACGCGCACATCGACCACGTGCAGATCACCGTGGCCGAAACCCTCGGCACCGGCAACCGCAGCGCCTACTACGACCGCGCCGGCGCGCTGCGCGACATGGTGCAGAACCACATGCTGCAGCTGCTGTGCATGGTGGCGATGGAACCGCCCTCATCGCTGGCGCCCGACGCGGTGCGCGACGAGAAGCTGAAGGTGCTGCATTCGCTGCAACCGATCGATGCCGGCAACGCCGCCCAGCTCACCGTGCGCGGCCAGTACCGCGCCGGCGTGGCCGAGGGCGCCAGCGTGCCGGGCTATCCGGACGAGCTGGGGCATGCCTCCCACACCGAGACCTTCGTGGCGCTGAAGGCGGAGATCGCCAACTGGCGCTGGGCCGGCGTGCCGTTCTACCTGCGCACCGGCAAGCGGCTGCCGAGCCGGGTGTCGGAGATCGTGGTGGCGTTCAAGCCGGTGCCGCACTCGATCTTCGATGTCGCCGCCGGCCCGCTGGCGCAGAACCGGCTGGTGCTGCGGCTGCAGCCGGACGAAGGCGTGAAGCTGTGGCTCACCATCAAGCATCCGGGGCCCGGTGGCCTGCGCCTGCGCCACGTGCCGCTGGACATGAGCTTCGCCGAGGCGTTCGGCGTGTCGCAGCCCGACGCCTACGAGCGGCTGCTGCTGGACGTGGTGCGCGGCAACCCCACCCTGTTCATGCGCCGCGACGAGGTGGAAGCGGCGTGGCGCTGGGCCGGCCCGATCCTGGAGGCGTGGGCCGCCGGCAACGAGGCGCCGCGTCCCTATGCCGCCGGCAGCTGGGGGCCGAGCGCGGCGGTGGCGCTGATCGAGCGCGACGGCCGCACCTGGAACGAAGACAGTGAATAGGTCGCTGCGCGCACGCGCTTTTAACCCGTCCATCGCGGGCGCTGCGGCACACTGCGGCTCCCTTCCCCACACCACGCGCGGATACCGCTGACGCCACCCGCGACGCCGACCACCATGCCGATCCATCTGAACGTCACCACCCACAGCTTCACCGATTGCGACGCCCAGGCCACGGCGCTGGCCGAACGCGTGGCCGAACGCCTGCGCCACGCGCTGGACGAACGTGGCCACGCGCTGCTGGCGGTCTCCGGCGGCAGCACGCCGAAGGATTTCTTCCGTCACCTGTCACGCGAAAAACTGGACTGGTCCCGGGTGCAGGTGACCCTGGTCGACGAGCGCTGGGTGCCGGACAGTGACCCCCGTTCCAACGCGCGGCTGGTGCGCGCGCAGCTGCTGCAGGAGCAGGCGGTGGCCGCCACGTTCGTGCCGCTGTACAGCGATGCGCCCACGCCCGAGGCCGGGCTGGCCGCCACTGCGGCGCGCATCGACGCGCTGGCGCTGCCGTTTGACGCGGTGGTACTGGGCATGGGCGACGACGGTCATACGGCATCGTTCTTTCCCGGTGGCGACCACGTCGCCGAGGCGCTCGATCTGGACGGCCAGGCGCGCGTGCTGCCGATGCGCGCGCCCGGCGCCGGCGAGCCGCGCATCACGCTGAGCCTGCCAACCCTGCTGCAGACCGGCGCGCTGTACCTGCTGGTGTGCGGCGAGAAGAAGCGCGGCCTGCTCGCCGATGCGCGGCTCGGCCTGGGCGAGGCCCGCCATTACCCGGTGCGCGCCGTGCTGACCCAGCCACGCGTGCCGGTGGCGGTGTACTGGTGCCCATGAGCGCAGCCCGCCACGCCCTTCACGATCAACCCGGCCGCGCCATCGGGTGCGCGCCCTGCCCCGGAGTTCCTGCATGACCACGCTGCACCCCGTCGTTGCCGAAGTCACCGAACGCCTGCGCGAGCGCAGCCGCGAAACGCGCGCGGCTTACCTGCGCCGGATCGACGCAGTCGACCGCAGTGGCCCGCAGCGCGAGCACCTTTCCTGCGGCAACCTGGCGCACGGCTTTGCCGCCTGCGGCAGCGCGGACAAGGACGCCCTGCGCAACGGCCGCCGCGCCAACCTCGCCATCGTCACCGCCTACAACGACATGCTCTCCGCGCATCAGCCGTATGAGCGCTACCCCACGCTGATCCGCCAGATCGCCCGCGACGGCGGCTTCACCGCACAGGTCGCTGGCGGCGTGCCGGCGATGTGCGACGGCGTGACCCAGGGCCAGCCCGGCATGCAGCTGTCGCTGTTCTCGCGCGATCTGGTGGCGATGGCCACCGCGGTGGCGCTGTCGCACGACATGTTCGACGGCGCGCTGTATCTGGGCATCTGCGACAAGATCGTGCCGGGCCTGCTGATCGGCGCGCTCAGCTTCGGCCATCTGCCCGGCGCGTTCGTGCCGTCCGGCCCGATGCCCAGCGGCATTCCGAACGAGCAGAAATCGAAGGTGCGCCAGGCCTGGGCCGAGGGCAAGGCGAGCAAGGCCGACCTGATGGAGGTCGAGGCGGCGTCGTACCACGCACCCGGCACCTGCACCTTCTACGGCACCGCCAACTCCAACCAGATGCTGATGGAGATCATGGGCCTGCACCTGCCCGGCGCCAGCTTCGAGGCACCGGACACGCCGCTGCGCGACGCGCTTACCGCGCACGTGGTGCAGCGGGTGGCTGCGCTCAGTGCACTGGGCGATGACTACCTGCCGATCGGCCACATCATCGACGAGCGCGCCATCATCAACGGCGTGATCGGCCTGCACGCCACCGGCGGCTCCACCAACCACCTGCTGCATCTGGTGGCGATCGCCCACGCCGCCGGCATCGCGCTGCGCTGGGACGATTTCGACGCGCTCTCCGCCGTGGTGCCGCTGCTGGCGCGCGTCTATCCGAACGGCTACGCCGACGTGAACCAGTTTCACCAGGCCGGTGGCATGGCCTTCCTGATCGACCAGCTGCTCGACGCCGGCCTGCTGCACGACGACGTGCAGACGATTTTCGGCACCGGCATGCGCGGCTATGCGCAGCTGCCGCAGCTGGACGCGGCTGGCACGCTGCAGTGGACGCCGGTGCCGAAGCAGAGCGGCAACCGCGGCGTGCTGCGCAGCGTCGACGAGCCGTTCCGCGCCGACGGCGGCCTGCGCATGCTGCAGGGCAACCTCGGCCGCGCGGTGATCAAGGTGTCCTCGGTGCCCGACGACCGGCTGCTGATCGAGGCGCCGGCGATCGTGTTCCACGACCAGGACGAAGTGGTCGCCGCGTTCAAGCGCGGCGAACTGAACCGCGATTTCGTGGCGGTGGTGCGTTTCCAGGGGCCGCAGGCCAACGGCATGCCCGAGCTGCACAAGCTCACGCCCAC
>JAJXTX010000304.1 GCA_021783385.1 Pseudomonadota bacterium | reverse complement strand
CGTTATGGTTGGTCCGTGATCAGGAACTTTGCCGACAAGGAAGCGGAAAAGATCTGGGGCGGAACGCCTTCCAGGCGCCTGCCTGCCGACATCCAATCCGTGGCACGACGCAAGTTACGCATGCTGGGCAACGCCTCCGTGCTGGATGATCTGCGCGTTCCTCCGGCCAATCGGCTCGAAGCCATGAAGGGTCGACGCAAAGGCCAGTTCAGCATCCGGATCAACGATCCATGGCGCATCTGCTTCCGTTGGATTGACGGTGACGCCCACGACGTGGAAATCGTCGATGACCACTGACATCAGCGAGTCGATCATGAAGAGCCTGCCCAACATCCATCCCGGCGAAGTGCTGCTTGAGGAGTTTCTGACGCCCATGGGCATCAGTCAGAACGCTTTGGCGCGCGCGGCTGGCGTGCCGCCGCGCCGCATCAACGAAATCGTGCTCGGCAAGCGCGGTGTAACCGCGGATACCGCGGTGCGTCTGGCGCTTGCCTTGGGGACCAGTGAACGCTTCTGGTTGGGGCTTCAGGCAGACTACGATCTGGAAGAGGCGCACCGCGCACTCGGCAGTGCTGTCGAGCGGATTGAACGGGTTGCAGCGTGAGGCGTGGGTGCTCGCGGGATGCTGGAGTGAGACAGTTCGAGGAAAATGAACCCGCCCCCTTTTCTGCAACCCCTTTTCTGGAACCAGGCGAAAACCATGCATGCCGACTCATCCTCTGGCGTTGATCCGAATGGTCTGCGCGAATACTCGGTGGTGTTCACCGACCGCGCACTCAACCATATGTCGCAACGCTTTCAACAGGTCATGCGCGACCTGTCGAATCATCTGAAAACGGCCTACCACGCCCACGCCGTCGCGCTTGTGCCCGGCGGCGGTACGGCCGGCATGGAGTCGGTGGCGCGGCAATTCGCCCACGACAAGAACGTGTTGATCATCCGCAACGGCTGGTTCAGCTACCGCTGGAGCCAGATCTTCGAGGCCGGCAGGATTCCTGCGCACACCACCGTGCTCAAGGCGCGCCCGAGCCATGCCGCGCACCAGGCCCCGTTTGTGCCGCCGCCGCTGGATGAAGTGATCGCCAGCATTGTCGAGGGCAAGCCTGACCTGGTGTTCGCGGCACACGTGGAAACCTCGTCCGGCATGCTGCTGCCGGATGGATATCTGCAAGCCGTGGCAACCGCTGTCCACGCGCACGGCGGCCTGTTTGTACTCGATTGCATCGCCAGCGGTGCGCTGTGGGTCGACATGCCGCGGATCGGTGTGGATATCCTGCTGTCCGCCCCGCAGAAAACCTGGAGCTCGACGCCATGCGCTGCCATGGTCATGCTTTCGGCGGCCGCGGAGGCGCGCCTGAAGACCACGCAAAGCTCCAGCTTCACGCTGGATCTGGCCAGATGGCGTGCCGTCATGGCGGCCTACGAGAACGGTGGTTTCGCCTACCACGCCACCTTGCCCACCGATGCGCTGGTGCAGCTGCGCGACGCCATGGTCGAGACCATGGCCATGGGGCTGGAACAGGCGCGCGACGCGCAATCCGAGCTGGGGCGGAAGGTGCGCGCGTTGCTGGCCCGGCGTGGTCTGCCCAGCGTTGCTGCCGAAGGCTTTCAGGCGTCGGGCGTGGTGGTGAGCTACACCGATAACGACGCCATCCACAACGGCAGTGCGTTTGTCGCCCAAGGCCTGCAGATTGCTGCCGGCGTTCCGCTGGCCTGCGACGAGCCCGCTGACTTCAAGACGTTCCGGCTCGGCCTGTTCGGTCTCGACAAGCTCAAGGATGTCGACGGCGCGGTGCAGCGGCTGGACGATGCGCTTGCCCGCATCCTGGCGTGACGAAAAGGCGGCCGGGGCAACAGTGCGGTCAGGTGCGCGCGCGCGCTTGATTTTGCGCGAGCCTGCCGTCCGGTGCCGCTCCGCGCAAGGCAGCGTGCTTCGTGAGCTGATGGGGAAATAAGTTTCACACTTCCTATACTCGCCGCTCGTTCTTCCAACTCTCTTCCCCCGCCGGCACCTCGCCGGCAATCCCGGAGCAATGTCATGTTCAGTCACGTCATGGTGGGTTCAAACGATATCGAGCGGTCGAAGCGTTTCTATGACGCGGTGCTGGCCGTCGTCGGTGCCGGCGAAGCGATGCGCAATGAAGCCGGCAGCGGGCACATGCGCCTGTTCTACCGGCATGACGGCAGCACGTTCTGCGTCAGCGAGCCGATCAACAGCCAGCCGGCTACGCACGCGAACGGCGGCACGGTGGGCTTCAAGTGCACGTCGCCGGAGCAGGTGCAGCAGTTCCATGACGTCGCCGTGGCCCACGGCGGCACCTCGATCGAGGCGCCACCGGGGCTGCGCAAGAGTCCGCTGGGCGAGTTGCACCTGGCCTACGTGCGTGACCCCGACGGCAACAAGCTCTGCGCGCTGTATCGCGGGTAGTAAGACCATCGTGGGGCGGGCTGCGTTTGGCCCGCCCCGACAGCGTGTGACCCGCGTTGTACTCAACACAACCAGGGGTCACGGTTTCGCCGCTTGGGTCAGCGTGGTCGGGGCGCCCGGTATCCTGGCGACGGGTCGCGCGCCGCATCGGCCATGCAGGGTGCGGCGCGTGGTCCATGGACCGGTTTTCGTGTCGCTCAACTTCCTGCGTTCCGGTTCGGCACGGCGGCGGTGATCACGATCTCGATTTTCCACTCCGGCCGGGCCAGCCTGGCTTGCACGGTGGCCCGTGCCGGCGTCGCGCCTTGCGGCACCCATCGGGCCCAGGCTTCGTTCATGCGGTCGAAATCGGCCATGTCGGCGAGGAAGATTTCCGCGCGCAGGATATGGGTTTTGTCGGTCGCGGCGCGCTGCAACAGCGCGTCGATGGCATGCAGCACCTGCGTGGTCTGACCGACGATGTCCGCGCCGGGGTCCGCAGCCACTTGCCCGGCAAGATATGCCACGCCATTGTGGACGGCCATTTCGGACATGCGCGGGCCGGTATCGAAACGCTGGATCATGGAGCGGATTCCTGGGGTGGATGTCGCTGCCATTGTTACCGAAGCGGCAGCGGACTGCAGGAGCCAGGGGCAAGGCGCACTTTCCCCGCAAGCCGCCCCGTTGTCATGCGGCCGGTCGCAGCATCCGGACCTGGTGCTCGGGCACGGGCCGCTCAGAACGGGTGCTGCCGGTAAAACTGCTCGAGTTGTCGGTAGACGTCCGGCAGGTGCAGGCGCAAGTTTGCCGGTGCCTCGAAGAATTGCTCGCTGGCCACCGCGAAAAACTCGGCCGGGCTTTCCAGCGCATACGGGTCCATCGGCAAGTCGACGCCGTTGCGATGATCTTCCTGCAGGCGATCCCACGCGCTTGAGAAGACCCGCGACCACACGCGGCGATCCATGCGCCGGTGCAACGGCGGGAAGCCGTTGGCATCGCCGTTGAGCATGTCGAGCTTGTG
>JAJXTX010000303.1 GCA_021783385.1 Pseudomonadota bacterium | reverse complement strand
CGCTATGCCCCCGATGTCAACCTGTTTGCCTCCGCTCGCGACGACAGTGATGAGGCGCTCGCACAACTGGCTCGACTGGTCGCGCCGGGTGAACAGGTCTACGTGTTGCAGGTGCCTGCCATCGCCGTGCCCACTGGCCTGATCGCACTCAAGCAAGCCCGCGGCGTGCAGATGGTGGCGAGCGCGCCGATACCGCCCGAGCCCGACACGGGCGACATGGTGTCGCTCGGCGATGCGGATGCCAGCGAGATGCTTGCCCTGGCCCAACTCACCCAGCCCGGACCGTTCCTGCCGCGCACCTGCCAGATGGGGCAATTCACCGGCATTCGCATCGATGGCCGGCTCGCCGCCATGGCCGGCGAACGCTTCCGCCTCAGCGGCTGGACGGAGGTCAGCGGCGTGTGCACGCATCCTGACTTCCGCGGCCGCGGCCTGGCGCGACGGCTGTCCCGCCATGTGGCCGCTCGCATCGCCACGCGCGGCGATACGGCCTTCCTGCATGCCTGGCGGGACAACACGGCGGCAATACGCCTCTATGCAAGCCTCGGTTTCGCCTGGCGCAGCGACGTCAACGTCGCCGTACTGACGCGCGCCTCAGAACAGCGCGATCACCATCGCGCCGACCACAATCAGGGCGCCGCCGATCAACAGCGGCAGACTCGGACGCTCGCCGAGAAACACCAGTCCCAGCACGATCACCAGCGCCACGCTTAGCTTGTCGATCGGCGCCACCTTGCTGATCGGGCCGAGTTGCAGCGCTCGGTAGTAGCACAGCCACGACAGGCCGGTGGCGATGCCCGACAGCACCAGAAACAGCCAGCTGTGGAAAGGCAGGCCGGTCGGCCTGACCCACTCCTGGCGCAGGCTGAGGATGCCGGCGGTGACCAGCAGGATCACCACGGTGCGGATGAAGGTGGCCAGGTTGGAGTTGATGCCGACCACACCCAGTTTGCCAAACAGCGCGGTGAGCGCGGCGAACAGCGCCGAACCCAGGGCAAACAGCAGCCAGCTGTCACGCAGATGCATCGCGCCGCCCTCCCCTCGCTATCGTGGCGGCGCCGTCACGCCGGACGGCGCCGGAAATCGCCCGGTGCGTCGCTTCAGTGGCCGCTTTCGCCCGATGGCGTAGCGCTCGAGGCCGCCGCGGCCGGCTTGCTCTTGCCCCACTCCAGCACCTTGTACATCACCGGCTGTACCGGCGGCTGGCCCGGCTGCAGGTGGCGCGTGCCGTCCGGATCGACCAGGTAGGTTTGCGGAATGCCGCCTTTGGGCGTCACCACCACCATGTACACCATGCCGCTGCGGCGATATTCCTGCACCTCGTTCTGGCCTTCCTGATGCACGCTGACCTGCGGCAGCGTCATGTGCTTGCCGCCGCCGGAGTGGTCCTGCATCGACGGCAGGCCGCGCGACATGGCTGACTGATGCGCGGGCACCGGCGCGGAGGCCGGCGCGGCGCTGGTCGGGGCGGGGGCCACCGGCTGCACGCCGGGGTCGTTCATGCCCGGCGGTGGCGGCACGCTGCCGCTCGGCGGCGCGGACTGCGCCATGGCGCCGGCGGCAAGCAGGAGGCTGGCGGCGGCCAGCAGGGCAGCGGTTTTCATGGGCGGCAACCTCGGTCGGGTGTCAAAGCATAGCAGCGCGTTCGCTGGCCTCCCGTGAAGCGCGTCGACCGGCGCACGCATGCGAGAATGCGGCATGCCCAAACTCATCCTGATCGACGGCTCGTCCTACCTGTATCGCGCGTTTCATGCGCTGCCGCCGCTGAGCAATGCGCAGGGCGAGCCCACCGGTGCGCTGTTCGGCGTGGTCAACATGCTGCGCGCCACGCTGCAGGCGAAACCGGAGTATCTGGCATTCGTCAGCGATGCCTCCGGCCCGACCTTCCGGGATGCGCTGTACGAGCAGTACAAGGCCCATCGCCCGCCGATGCCGGACGACCTGCGCGCGCAGGTCGAGCCGATGCTGGCGATCGTCGGCGCGCTGGGGTTTCCGATCCTGCGCGTGCCCGGGGTGGAGGCCGACGATGTGATCGGCACGCTGGCGCTGCAGGCGCAGGCGCTCGGCATCGAGGTGCAGATCTCCACCGGCGACAAGGATCTGGCGCAACTGGTGGGCAGCCACATCACCCTGATCAACACCATGACCAATACGGTGCTGGACAGCGCCGGCGTGCTGGAAAAATTCGGCGTGCGGCCGGAGCAGATCATCGATTTCCTCGCGCTCACCGGCGACAGTGTCGACAACGTGCCAGGAGTGCCCAAGTGCGGCCCGAAAACCGCTGCCAAGTGGCTGACCGAATACGCCACGCTCGACGGTGTGATCGCCAATGCCGACCGCATCGGCGGCAAGATCGGCGAGAGTCTGCGCGCCGCGCTGCCGCAGCTGCCGCTGTCGCGCGCGCTGGTGACGATCAAGACCGACGTGCCGCTGGATTTCCGCCCCACCGAGCTGGCCCGGCGCCCGCCCGACACCGCGCAGCTGCGCGAGCTGTATAGCCGCTATGGCTTCAAGGTCGCGCTGAAGGAGCTGGAGGCGGCTGCCGGCGGTGGGAGCGACTTCCGTCGCGATGATTCTCTTTCGACCATCACGCAGAACATCGCGACGGAAGTCGCTCCCGCACATCCGGCGCCCGGCGAGTACGAGCTGGTCACCACGCAGCCGCAGCTCGACGCCTGGCTGGAAAAACTGCGCGCCGCCGAGCTGATCGCGTTCGATACCGAGACCACCAGCATTGATGCGATGCGCGCGGAGATCGTCGGCCTCAGCTTCGCGGTGATGCCGGGCCAGGCCTGCTACATCCCGCTGGGGCACGACTACCCGGGTGCGCCGCAGCAGCTCGATCGCGACCGCGTGCTGGCCGCGCTGAGGCCGCTGTTCGAGGATCCGGCGCGGCCCAAGCTCGGCCAGCATGCGAAGTACGACATCAACGTGCTGTCGCACTACGGCATCGCCGTGCAGGGGCTGCAACACGACTCGATGCTCGAATCCTACGTGTGGAACGCCACCGCCACGCGCCACGACATGGACTCGCTGGCGCAGAAATACCTCGGCTACGAGACGATCAAGTACGCGCAGGTAGCCGGCAAGGGTGCGAAGCAGATTTCGTTCTCGCAGGTGGATCTGGACAGCGCCTGCCGCTATGCCGCCGAGGATGCCGACGTCACCCTGCGCCTGCACCACGCGCTGTGGCCGCTGCTGCAGGGTGTGCCGAAGCTGCGCCGGGTCTACGAGGACATCGAGATCCCGCTGGTGCCGGTGCTGGCCGCGATGGAGCGCCGCGGCGTACTGATCGACGGCGACGAGCTGCGCCGGCAGAGCCAGCAGCTGGGCAAGCGCATGCTCGAACTGCAGCAGCAGTCGTATGTGCTGGCCGGGCATGAGTTCAACCTCGATTCGCCCAAGCAGCTGCAGGCGGTGCTGTTCGACGAACTCGGTCTGCAGGCCAAAATGAA
>JAJXTX010000302.1 GCA_021783385.1 Pseudomonadota bacterium | reverse complement strand
TGACCTTGCGCGCCTCGGCATCGGCCAGCAGCGTGTCGGCCTTGGCCTCGTATTCGGCACGACGCTGTTCGAACGCGGCCAGGTTGGCGGCATTGACGCGCACGGCCTTGCCCTGCGGCAACAGAAAATTGCGGCCGTAACCCGGCTTCACGACGACCTTGTCGCCGAGCGTGCCGAGGTTGCGCACTTTCTGCAGAAGAATGAGTTCCATGATGATTCCTTGAGTTCGTTAGCGCCGGTGTGGCCCGACGCAGCCGTGGACGGCTGTCCGAATCACCAGCCTTGCCGCATGCAGGAAGGCTGGCTGTGCAACGCCCTCTCCCCTGCGGGGAGAGGGCTGGTGTCAGACGTCGTGGTTGTCGGTGTACGGCAGCAGCGACAGGAAGCGGGCGCGCTTGATCGCGGTGGCCAGCTGGCGCTGGTAGCGCGCCTTGGTACCGGTGATGCGGCTCGGCACGATCTTGCCGTTCTCGGTGACGTACTGGCGCAGCGTGTTGAGATCCTTGTAGTCGATCTCCTTCACGTCTTCGGCAGTGAAGCGGCAGAACTTGCGGCGGCGGAAAAACTTGGACATGGTCTGGGTTCCTAATCAGTCGTCGCTGTCGCGATCATTGTCGTCGCGGTCGCGCCCGCGCGGGCGGCTGTCGCCTTCACCATCGTCGTCATCGCGGCGACGGGTGGACTTGGCGTCGTCCTTCTCCTTCGACTTCAGGATGAACGACGGCTCGGTGTCGGCCTCATCGCGGCGCACCACCAGGTGGCGCAGCACCGCGTCGTTGAAGCGGAAGCCCGACTCCAGCTCGTTCAGCACATTCTGGCTCACTTCGATGTTGAGCAGCACGTAATGTGCCTTGGCCAGATTCACGATCGGATAGGCCAGCTGACGACGGCCCCAGTCTTCCAGGCGGTGGATCTTGCCGCCGTCGGTCTCGATCAGCGCCTTGTAGCGCTCGATCATCGCCGGAACCTGTTCGCTCTGGTCAGGGTGGACCAGAAACACGACTTCGTAATGACGCAGGGTCATTGGGGTTTGACTCCTTGTGGATGCGGCCTTGCGGCCTTGCAGCCTCCCGCCGATGCGGTGAGGCAAGTGCCCGCCAGCGCCTTTCGGACGCAGGCAGAAGCGGAATTGTACGTTGCGCGCGGATATCGGCGCAAGTCATTGAAAAACATCACCGGGAACGCGCGCGCGATCAGCTGCTGACGGTGAAACTCTCGCCGCAGCCGCAGGCACCGGTGGCATTCGGGTTGTGAAACACGAAGCTGGCATTCAGGCCCTGGCGCTGAAAGTCGATCACCGTGCCATCGACCAGCGCCACGCTGCTGTCGTTCACAATGAGCGGCAAGCCATCCACGTCGAGCAGCCGATCACCCTCGCCCAGGCCATCGGCCAGATCCACCACGTAGGCAAAACCGGAGCAGCCGGTACGCTTGACGCCGAAGCGCACGCCCGACGCGTTCGGCGTGTGCGCCAGGAAATGGCGCATGCGTTCGCTGGCGGCAGGAGTGATGGTGATGGTCATGGCGGTTGCATTCCACTGCGTGAAGTGGCCGGGAAAGTCGCGGCCCGGGCGACGGCTACATTATCATGCAGGCTTGTTTTCACGAATCGGGCCGGGCGCCCCGGCGCAGGCCACAGCGGCCGGCATGTCCTGATCCCACCTCAACGATATGCGGCATCCAGCAGGAGTTTCAATTCATGGCAGTGGTCAGTCCGACGGCAGGCAGCCCGACGGTATGCAGTGTGAAGCAGGCGCTTTCCGGCACGCTTGACGCCGGCAGCACGGTGACCGTGCGCGGCTGGGTGCGCACGCGGCGCGACTCCAAGGCCGGCCTGTCGTTCGTCAATGTGACCGACGGCTCCTGCTTCGACCCGATCCAGGCGGTGGTGCCGGCCACGCTGGCCAACTACGACAGCGAAGTGAAGCACCTCACTGCCGGCGCCGGCGTGATCGTCAGCGGCACCCTGGTACCGTCGCAGGGAAAGGGCCAGCGCTTCGAGCTGCAGGCCGACGCGGTGGTGGTGACCGGGCTGGTCGACGATCCGGAAACCTATCCGATCCAGCCCAAGCAGCACTCGATGGAGTTCCTGCGCGAGGTCGCCCACCTGCGCCCGCGCACCAACCTGTTCGGCGCGGTGACCCGCGTGCGCCACACGATGATGACGGCGATCCACCGCCATCTCACCGCGCAGGGTTTCTTCTGGATCAACACGCCGATCATCACCACCTCGGACGCCGAGGGCGCCGGCGACATGTTCCGCCTGTCCACGCTGGACCTGGCCAACCTGCCGCGCCTGCCGGACGGCAAGATCGACTTCCGCAAGGACTTCTTCGGGCGCGAGGCGTTTCTCACCGTGTCCGGCCAGCTCAACGTCGAGGCCTACTGCCTGGCCATGAGCAAGGTCTACACCTTCGGCCCCACCTTCCGCGCCGAGAACTCCAACACCCCGCGCCACCTGGCCGAGTTCTGGATGGTCGAGCCGGAGATCGCCTTCGCCGACCTGACCGCCAACGCTGACTGCGCCGAGGCATTCCTGAAGGCGATCTTCCAGGCGGTGCTGGACGAACGCGCGGATGACATGGCGTTTTTCGCCGAACGCGTGCAGAGCGATGCGATCACGCGGATGGAGGCATTCATCCGCCAACCGTTCGAACGCATCGACTACACCGACGCCATCACGATCCTGCAAAAGTCCGGGCAGAAGTTCGACTACCCGGTGGCCTGGGGCGTGGACCTGCAAACCGAACATGAGCGCTACCTCGCCGAGAAACATGTCGGCCGCCCGGTGGTCGTCATGAACTACCCCGAGGCGATCAAGGCCTTCTACATGCGGCTCAACGACGACGAGAAAACCGTTGCCGCGATGGACGTGCTGGCGCCCGGCATCGGCGAGATCATCGGCGGCAGCCAGCGCGAGGAGCGGCTGGATTACCTGGACGCCCGGATGGACAAGTTCGGTCTCGACAAGACCACCTACGGCTGGTACCGCGACCTGCGGCGCTACGGTACGGTGCCGCACGCCGGCTTCGGCCTGGGCTTCGAGCGGCTGCTGGTCTACGTCTGCGGCCTCGCCAACATCCGCGATGCCATTCCCTATCCGCGCGCGGCCGGCACGGCCGAATTCTGAGCACCCACGCCACCATGTCGCACCGCCTCACTGCCCTTGCCGCCGCGCTGATCGGGGCCGCCCTGCTCGGCGGCTGCCATACCGCCAAGGTGCTGATCCCGCCCAATCTGCGGCCGCCGGCGGAAGACGACGGCGCCGCGCTCAAGCTGGCCGAGCAGCGCCTGCGGCAGGCCACGCCGTGCTGCAGCAGCTTCGCCGATTTCTCCTACCAGACCCTGCTGCCGTGGCAGCCGCAAAAGTTCATCCTGGGCAGTGCAGGCATGGTGGCCAACCTCGACGGCACCCACAGCTATTTTCTGGCGTTCCGCCTGCCGACGCACGTGAAGCTGCCGTAC
>JAJXTX010000301.1 GCA_021783385.1 Pseudomonadota bacterium | reverse complement strand
CCGAGGACGTGCGCAGCGGCGCGTTCCCGGCGCCCGAACACTGCTTCAACTGAGAGAGCCCCATGCAGACCGTCCAGGATGCACCCGCCCTGCGCGCCGCGATTCGCGGCTGGCGCAGCAAAGGCCAAACGGTCGGTTTCGTGCCGACCATGGGTAATTTGCACGCGGGCCACCAGTCGCTGATCAAGCTGGCGCGGGCGCGCACCGACCGGGTGATCGCCAGCGTGTTCGTCAATCCGACCCAGTTCGGACCGCACGAGGATTTCGAGCGCTACCCGCGCACCCTGCAGCAGGATCAGACCGCGCTCACCGACGAGGGCTGCGATTTGCTGTTCGCGCCGGAGGTGGCGACGATGTACCCGTACGGCGCCGCACACAGCGTCAGTCTGCACGTGCCGCAGATCACCGACACGCTGGAGGGCACGCAGCGGCCCGGTCATTTCGACGGCGTGGCGACGGTGGTGTGCAAGCTGTTCAATCTGGTGCAGCCGGATCTGGCGGTGTTCGGGCAGAAGGATTTCCAGCAGCTGAAGGTGATCGAGCGGATGGTGCGCGATCTTTCGCTGCCGCTGCGCGTGATGGCGGCGCCGACGCTGCGCGCCGACGACGGGCTGGCGCTGAGTTCGCGCAACCAGTACCTGTCGACTGCCGAGCGCGCGCGTGCGCCGCTGATCTACGACACCCTGCTGAAGATGCGCGAGCTGCTGGCCAAGGGGCACGCGTGGCGGGCGCTGGAGCAGGTGGCGACAGCGCGCCTGCTGCGTGCCGGATTCATCCCCGACTACGCGGTGATCCGCTGCGCCGAGGACCTGGCCGAGCCGGCCGAGGGCCAGCGCGAGGGCCTGATCGCGCTGATCGCCGCGCGGCTGGGCAGCACGCGCCTGATCGACAACTTGATGTTCGACTGAGCCACCCGCAGATGAGGCTCATGGAGCGTCCGGTGGCGGCGATGTTGCAGTGCGGCGGCGGCGCTTCGATAATGGCACGTTGCGCAGGGATGTCCCTGCCGGATAGAACGTCATGCACCTGAACATGCTCAAGGCCAAGATCCACCGGGCCACCGTGACCCACGCCGAGCTGCATTACGAAGGCTCGATCGCGATCGACGGCCTGCTGCTGGATGCGTCCGGCATCCGCGAATACGAGCAGATCCACGCCTGGAACATCAACAACGGCAAGCGTTTCGTCACCTATGCGCTGCGCGCGGAGGAAGGCTCCGGCATCATCTCGGTGAACGGCAGCGCCGCGCATCGGGCGAAACCGGGCGACCTGATCATCATCGCCGCGTTCGTCCAGCTGGGCGAGGCCGAGCTGGCGCAGTTCCAGCCGACGCTGGTGTATGCCGACGCCAACAACCGCATCTCGCACACCAACCACGCCATCCCCAAGCAGATGGCCGCCGCCTGAGCCGCCGCGCCTCGCATCAGCCGCCTTGGCGCGCCAGCGCCCATGCCACGTGCTCGCGCACGATCGCCGACGGATGATCCGCGCGCGCGTTGAGCGCCTCGCGCGCCGCCGCTGAGCGCGGCGCATTGCCCAGCGCCACCGCGATATTGCGCAGCCAGCCTTCGTAGCCGGTGCGGCGGATCGCCATGCCTTCGGTGCGCTGCAGAAACTCCGCCTCGCTCCACCCGAACAGCTCGACCAGCCGGGCGCCATCAAGGCGGTGGCGCGGGGCAAAATCCGGCTCGACGGTCTCCTGCGCGAACTTGTTCCACGGACATACCAGCTGGCAGTCGTCGCAGCCGAAGATGCGGTTGCCGATCGGCGCGCGCAGGTCCTCGGGAATGCTGCCCCTGAGCTCGATCGTGAGGTAGGAGATGCAGCGCCGCGCATCCAGCCGGTACGGCCCGAGGATCGCCCGGGTCGGGCAGATCTCGATGCAGCGGCTGCAGCTGCCGCAGTGCGCGCTGGCGGGCGCGTCGACCGGCAGCGGCAGGTCGGTATACAGCTCGCCGAGGAAGAAATACGAACCGGCCTGGCGGTTGATCAGCACGGTGTGCTTGCCGATCCAGCCGAGCCCTGCCTGGCGCGCCAGCGCCTTCTCCAGCACCGGGGCGGAATCCACGTAGGCGCGGTAACCGAAATCGCCGACCACAGTGTGGATGCGCTCCGCCAGCTTCTGCAGCCGGCTGCGCAGCAGCTTGTGGTAGTCGCGGCCCAGCGCGTAGCGCGACACGTAGCCGGCCTCGCCGTCGCGCAGCACGCTCCAGGCGTTGCCACTGCCCGGTGGCAGGTAATCCATGCGTACCGAGATCACCCGCTGCGTGCCCGGCTCCAGCTCGGCCGGCCGGCTGCGGCGCGTGCCATGGCGCGCCATGTAGGCCATCTCGCCGTGATGGCCGTCGTCCAGCCAGTGCTGCAAATGCTGCTCGTGCTGGCCCAGATCGGTGCCGCTGATGCCCGCGTCGGCAAAGCCCAGCTCGCGCGCCCAGCGCTTGATGTCGCGGGCAAGTGCGGCGTAGTCGACGGCAGTGCGGGCGGCGGCGAGGGACATGGCCCTATTGTAGGCGTGGGTCGAGCCTATAATTCGCGCATGCCAAACCAATTGTACAGCCGCGACCTCCACACCGTCGAGCAGTTGCGCGCGATCGAGCGCGAGGCGCTCACGGCGCTCGCGATCTCCGGCCCCGACCTGATGCGGCGGGCCGCCAGCGCGGCGCTGAACAGCCTGCGCCGGCACTGGCCGCAGGCGCAACAGCTGAGCATTTTCTGCGGGCCGGGCAACAACGGCGGCGATGGATATCTGCTTGGCGTGCTGGCACGCGAGGCCGGGCTGCAGGTCGAGCTGGTGGCGCTCGGCGACAGCTCGCACGGCGATGCTGCGCTGGCGCGCGCGGCGTGGCTGGCGGGCGGCGGCCGCGTGACGCGATGGCACGCGCAGTGCGAGGAGCTGCCCGCGGCCGACGTGCAGGTGGATGCGCTCTACGGCATCGGCCTCAATCGCGCGCCCGAGCCGCTGGCGGCCGGCCTGATCGAGCGCATCCAGGCCAATGGCCAGCCGGTGCTGGCGCTGGACGTGCCGTCCGGACTCAACGCCGACAGCGGCGCATGCCCGGGCGTGGCGATCCGGGCGGATGTCACCGTCACCTTCCTGGCCGGCAAACGCGGTCTGCATACCGGTCGCGCCGCCGATCACGTGGGCACGCTGGAGCTGGCGAGCCTGGGCGTGCCGGACAGCGTGTACACGCAGCACGCGCCCGATGCGCAGCTGCTGGCCGTCGAGTCGCTGCCGCCGCGGCCGCGCCATGCCAACAAGGGCAACTACGGTCACGTGCTGGTGATCGGCGGCGAGCACGGCATGGCTGGCGCTGCGCGGCTGGCGGCCGAGTCGGCGCTGCGCGGCGGTGCCGGACTGGTCAGCGTGGCCACCCGGGCTGGCCATGCGCAGGCGCTGCTGACGGCACGGCCGGAGCTGATGGTGCATGCGGTCGATGGTCCGCAGACGCTGCAGCCGCTGCTCGATCGCGCCAGCGTGCTGGCACTGGGGC
>JAJXTX010000033.1 GCA_021783385.1 Pseudomonadota bacterium | reverse complement strand
AGGCCAGCGCATAGTCCTGCAGCGGTGTTTCATCGCCGCGTTCGCGCTCGCGCAGCCAGTAGTGGTACAGCGGTACGGTGTCGAACTCGGCGCCGAACTGGCCGAACGGATGGAAATAGCGCTGCTGCGGCCGCGTCCAGTTGACGAACTCGATGCCCAGCTTGAAGGTGCCCTGGGTGGCGGCAAGCAGCGCGTTCTCGTCGATGCCGAGCAGGCGGTTGAAGTACTTGATCGGCGGGATCATCGCCTCGCCGACGCCGATGCTGCCGATCTCCTCCGACTCGACCAGCACGATCCGGCAGCTGCCCTGCAGCGCATTGGCCAGCGCCGCCGCCGTCATCCAGCCGGCGGTGCCGCCGCCCACGATCACGATGCTGCGAATGCGACGGTCAGTCATTGTCAGTTTTCCACCGCGTCGAGGTTGGCTTTGTCACTGCCCAGCGCCAGCGCGCGCAGCCGCGGCGCCACCATCGGCACCGTCAACATGGTGCTGGCCACCGCCATCAGCAGCAGCGCGGTGAAGGTGTCGCTGGTGATCAGGTGCTTGTCGAGCAGGATGTTGACGAAGATGATCATGATCAGCGCCTTGGTCTGCAGCAGCCAGCCGATGGTCGCCGCCTCGCCCCTGGCCCAGCCGAGCACACGCCCGGCAAGCTGGATGCCTGCCAGCTTGCCGCCCACCGCGGCGACCAGCAGCACGCCGGCGGCAATGAACACCGCGCCGCCCCCCACCGTCCAGTGGGTGCGCAATCCGGTGGAAAGAAAGAACACCGGCATCACCACCAGCAGCACGTGGTGGCGCAGCAGGTCCAGATGTTTCTGTTCGAACCACTGGCGGTCGATCACCGCGCCGGACAGGAACGCGCCGACCATGAAATGCAGCCCGGCGCGATCGGCCGCAAAGCCGCACAGCGCCAGCCAGATCAGGCCCAGATACCAGCGATCGGACTCTGGCACGCGCTGCATCAGCTGCCGGAACAGCCACGCCACCGGCGCGAACAGCAGCAGGAACGCCGCCTGCAGTCCGACCCGCTCCCAGTCGACCAGGATCACCGCGAGCACGCCCCAGATCGCCACATCGTCGAGACTGGCATAGCGCAGCGTGCGCTGGCCCAGCGGCTGCCGCAGGATGCCGAGTTTCTCCATCAGCAGCAGCAGGATCGGCAGCGCCGTCACCGCGCAGGCCATGCCCACGCCGAGCACGAATTGCCACGGAGCGGCGGCGCTGCCGATCCAGCCGCTGCGCCATGCCAGCAGGCCGACGGCCGCCGCGCTGCCGAACGCCAACGGCATGCCCAGCGCCAGCCCGGCGGTGATGCCGCATTCGCGCCGCTGAATCCACACCTGTTTCAGATCGAGTTCGATCCCGGCGATCCACACGAACAGCATCACCGCCCACCAGGCGATGCCATTCAGCGCCTGGATCACCGGTGCGCTGAACACCGTGGCATAGACCTGCGGCAACGCCACGCCGAGGATGCCCGGGCCGAGCAGGATGCCGCACAGGATTTGCACCACCACCAGTGGCGCGTAGTAGTCGATGCGCGCCAGCCGCCAGATCAGGTAGGGCACGGAAAAGATGATCGTCATCGCGATCAGGAAAATATCGGTGTTGTTCATGCTCTCCCTCTCGCCGGCGGCGACCAGCACGCCATCATCCACGATGGCGATGCGCACGTCAGCCGCACGCCGGCATTTATCCCGCAGCGCACCACGAAAAACCGCGCCATGACCGCGATGAATACGTATGCAGGCAAGTGTCCGCGATGCATGCGCGGCCTACCATGGCTGCGGTCTCGCATCGCGCAGCCTTGACGGCGCGCAGCGAGACTCGACGCAACCGATCTTCCACCGCAGGAGTGTTCCGGTGCACCGTTCCCTTGCTCTCCGTTCCATCCTGCCCGCGGCCCTGCTGCTGACGCTGGGCCTGGCCCATGCAGCGGCCACCGGCCCGCAGCACGCGCTGCCCGCCAGCGCACCGGCGCACACCGGGACAGTCGCGGCGACGAGCGCGCCAGCCGCCTCCGGTGTGTATTACGAGATCTTCGTGCGCTCGTTCGACGACAGCAACGGCGACGGCATCGGTGACCTCAACGGCATCACCGCCCGGCTCGACTACCTGAAGTCGCTCGGCGTCAGCGGCATCTGGCTGATGCCGATCAATCCCTCGCCCAGCTATCACGGCTATGACGTCACCGACTACTACGGCATCAATCCGCAGTACGGCACGATGCAGGATTTCGAGCACCTGCTGAGCGAGGCGCACAAGCGCGGCATCAAGGTGATCATCGATCTGGTGATCAACCACACCAGCGACCAGCATCCGTGGTTCAAGGCGGCGCGCGACCCGAAGAGCCCGTATCACGACTGGTACAGCTGGGCGCAGCCGGACACTGACCTCGCCGCCATCAGCGCCACCGGCTCGCCGGCGTGGCATGCGCTGGCTGGCGCGTCCGCGCAACCCGCAGCGGCCAGTTCGGCGTCGCCGGCGTGGGCGCCCGACACCTATTACCTCGGCATTTTCACCGCCGAGATGCCGGACCTGAACTACGACACGCCTGCCGTGCGGCAGGAGATGGTCAAGGTCGGCCGCTACTGGCTGAAGAAGGGCGTGGACGGCTTTCGCCTCGACGCGGCCCAGCACGTCTACTTCGACTTCAAGTCGCAGCAGAACGACCCGAGCATCCTGGCCAGGAACCTGGCCTGGTGGAGCGAGTTTCGCCAGGGCATGAACGCGATCGACCCGCACGCCTACATCGTCGGCGAAGTGACGCGTGACACCGCCAGCGAGCTGGCGCCCTGGTTCAAGCCGCTGAGCGCGGTGTTCGACTTCCCGCTGGCCACGCGGCTGATCGACAGCGCGCGGCAGGAGCGCAATCTCAAGCTCGGTCGCACGCTGAGCGGGATCGACGCCGCCTACCGCGCGGTCTCCGGTCGCGACGGCGTGGATGCGCCATTCCTCAGCAATCACGATCAGGACCGCGTGATGAGCCAGCTCGGCGGCAACGCGCAGCACATGCGCATGGCCGCTGCGCTGCTGCTGACCCTGCCCGGCCATCCCTTCATCTATTACGGCGAGGAGCTCGGCATGCGCGGGGTCAAGCCCGATCCGGACATCCGCGAGCCGATGCGCTGGAACCGCGCCGCCGACGCGCCCGGCGAGACCACCTGGAAAGCCTCGACTTCACACGACGGCCCCGCCGTGTCGGTGCAGGCGGAACAGGCGGACCCGCATTCGCTGCTGCACTACTACACCATGCTGATCCACTGGCGCAGCGAGCTGAGCGCACTGCGCGACGGCGCCGTCAGCGCGTATCCGATCGCCAACCCGCAGGTCGCCGCGTACCGGCTGGATGACGCGTACAGCCACCTGCTGGTGGTGCACAACCTGTCCGGTCAGCCGCAGCACGTGATGCTGCGCCCGGCGCCTGCCGCGCCGTTCAGCACCGTGCTGCGGCAGAGCAAACCCGGCATCACGCTCAAGCAGCGCCAGTTGACCCTCCCCGCCTACAGCACGGCGATCCTGCGCTGATGCGTCGCCACACCTCACGGAATGCCACCATGAATAATCCCACTCCGATCGTTCGACGCGGCCGCTTGCCGGGTTCACTCTTCCTGGCGCTGTCGCTCGCGCTGGCGGCAACCGGCAGCGTCGCCGCCGCGCCCGCCAGTGCGCCCGTCATCACGCGGCTCGACAACGGCATCGACCTGCATGCAGGCTCGAACCAGCTGTCGATCCGCATGCTGGCACCGGGCATCGTGCACATCCACTTCAAGCCGGATGGCCAGACGAGCCCGGCCACGCTGGTGATCGACCCGCACGCGGCACCCGCCGCCGCGTTCCAGCCGCTGCGCATCGACGACAGTGCGAGCAGCTTCAGCATCGCGACCGCGCGCGCCACGCTGCAATGGAACAAGTCGACCGGCCAGCTGCGGATCGACGACGCGCAGCACCGGCAGCTGCTGCAGGCGGATCTCGCCTTGCTGCAGCGCGGCCAGCTGAGCCTGCAGCATGCGCCGCAGGACGCGCTGTACGGCATCAGCGGCTACAACGCGACCGACAACGCCGATGCCGGCCTGCTGCGCCAGGGCACGCTGCAGGCCAAGGCCGGCGAGCAGGGCTACGCGGGCGCGCCGCTGGTATGGAGCACCGCCGGCTACGGTGTGCTGGTCGACACCCTCGGCGGCACGTTCGCACTGCAGCCGGCCAGCCTCAGCGTCCGCGGCAGCTCGCGCAAGGATCTGGACTACTACATCCTGATCGGCACCCCGGCGCAGATCTTCGCCGACGTGGCGCGCATCAGCGGCCACACCCCGCTGTTTCCGAAATGGGCGATGGGCTTCACCAACAGCCAGTGGGGCAGCGACGAGAAGGAGCTGCTGCAGATCATCGACACCTATCGCGCCAAGCACATTCCGATCGACAACTTCACCCTCGACTTCGACTGGAAGGCGTGGGGCCAGGACAACTACGGCGAGTTCCGCTGGAACGCACAGAAATTTCCCGACGGCCCCACCGGCAAGCTGAAGCAGCTGCTGGACGAGCGCGGCATGCACCTTACCGGCATCATGAAGCCGCGCGTGCATGTGGACACCGTCGAGGGACGCTACGCTACCGCGCACGGCTTCTGGTTTTCCGGCAAGCCGGCCAGCCCCGACTACTTTTCGCACAAGCCGGTCAGGGACATCGATTTCGACAACCCTGCCGCCCGCGCGTGGTTCTTCAACGACACGCTGAAGCACTCGTTCGACACCGGCATGGTCGGCTGGTGGAACGACGAGGCCGACGACACCGGCGACGACACCCAGTTCATGAACATGGAGCGCGCGCTGTACGTGGGTCAGCGCGCCTACTCGCCGCTGCGTGTGTGGTCGATCAACCGCAACTTCTACCTCGGCGCGCAGCGCTACGCCTACGGCCTGTGGTCGGGTGATATCGCCACCGGCTTTGCCAGCATGGCCGGCCAGCGCGCGCGCATGCTCAGCGCGATCAACGTCGATGCCATGCAGTGGGGCATGGACGGCGGTGGCTTCCACGGCCATCCGTCCGACGAGAACTACGCGCGCTGGATCGAGTTCGGCGCGTTCACGCCGATCTTCCGCGTGCATGGCGAGTTCGGCGAAAAACGCCAGCCGTGGGTCTACGGGCCGGTCGCTGAGAAGGCCGCCACCGATGCGATCCGCCTGCGCTATGCACTGATCCCGTACATCTACAGCTACGAATACCAGCGTCACCTCGACGGCGTCGGCCTGGTGCGACCATTGCTGTTCGACTGGCCGCACGACGCCAACGTGCGCAACGACATCGGCGCGTGGATGTTCGGCGATTACCTGCTGGTGTCGCCGGTGGTGCAGCAAGGACAGACCAGCAAGGACATCTACCTGCCGGCCGGCCGCTGGACCGACTGGTTCAGCGGCAAGCAGTATCCCGGCGGCCAGCACATCCGGCTGGCGATCGACAGCCAGCGCTGGAGCGACATCCCGCTGTTCATCCGCGCTGGCGCGATCATCCCGACCCAGCCGGTGATGGACTATGTCGGCCAGCATCCGGTCACCCAGCTCGCGGTGGAGATGTTCCCCGCCGCGCAGCGCAGCACGTTCGACTACTACGACGACGATGGCACCACCTACGCCTACGAGCACGGCGTGTATTTCCGCCAGCCGCTGGCACTGCAGCGCGACGGCGACACGGTGCACCTCGAGACCAGCGCGGTCCAGGGCAGCTACGTGCCGGCGCTGAAGTACTACCTGTTCAAGGTGCACGGCGGCCAGGCCCACGCGGTCGACGACGGTGGCAGGGCGCTGCAGCACTTCGCCAGCCTCGATGCGCTCGACGCCAGCGGCGGCGAGGGCTGGGCCAGCGGCACGGATCGGTTCGGGGCGGTCACCTGGGTGCGGGTGACGGCGGCACAGGCGCGCAGGCTCGCGCTCAGATTGGGGCATCCGCGCGGGTAACGCCCACGCGTCTCGCCCGTCGCAGGGAGCGTCGACACACTGACCGTGCGGTTCGGGGGAACCGCGCGACGGCTTCGATTGCTTCCGATATCTCCATGCATGCCTGCATGGATCCATCACTGGAGGAGAAAGTCGATGTTCAATCTCGGGAAGTTCGATCAGGGCAAGACGATGCACGGCAGCAGAACCGTCCTGTGGCTGGCGCTCTGCGCCACGCTGGCAGGCGCGGCGTTCAGCAGTACGGCGCAGGCCGCCAGCAACGACAACAACGTGGAGTGGGCCGGTCTGTTCCACGATCAGGGGCCGCTGTACGACAACCACGTCGAGCCTACCGCCACCCAGGCGGTGACGCTCACGCTACGCACCTTCAAGGGCGACATCACCAGCGCCAACATCAAGTACTACGACAGTGCGGACAGCGCTTATCACTGGGTGGCGATGAGCTGGTCGTCCAACGACCCCACCGGCAACTTCGACTACTGGAAAGGCACCATCCCGGCCAGCGCCTCGGAGAAGTACTACCGCTTCCAGATCAATGATGGCACCGCCACGGCGTGGCTCAATGCCGCCGGCACCACCGCTGCCGAGCCGTCCTCCGGCGACTTCTTCATCATCCCCGGATTCCAGACGCCGGCGTGGATGAAGAACGGCGTGATGTACCAGATCTTTCCGGACCGTTTCTTCAACGGCAATACCGCCAACGACGTCACCAACGGCCAGTACACCTATGCCGGTTGCGCCACCGAGCAGCATGCCTGGGGTACCAGCGTCTACGCCAACGTCAGCGGCTGCAACACCGCCGTGTTCTTCGGCGGCGACCTCGCCGGCGTCGACCAGAAGCTCGGCTACATCAAGAACACCGTCGGCGCGAACATCATCTACCTCAACCCGATCTTCCTCTCGCCGAGCAACCACAAGTACGACACCGAGGACTACATGACGGTGGACCCGGCCTTTGGCAGCAACAGCACGCTGCAGACGCTGAGCGCGGACATCCATGGCACCAGCAACGGTCCGAAGGGCTACCTGGTGCTCGACGGCGTGTTCAACCACACCGGCGACACCCACAAGTGGTTCGACCGCTACAACTGGTGGCCCAGCATCACCGGCGCCTATGAATCGCAATCCAGCCCCACCTACAGCTACTACACCTTCCAGAGCTGGCCCAACACCTATTCGGCGTTCTTCGGCTTCTCCAGCATGCCCAAGCTGGACTACGGCGCCAGCGGCTCGGCGGTGCGCAACGCGATCTACGGCAGCAGCACCTCGGTGGTGCAGACCTACCTGAAGTCGCCGTACTCGATCGACGGCTGGCGGCTGGATGCCGCGCAATATCTCGACGCCGGCGGCAACAACGGCAGCGACGCCACCAACCACCAGATCATGGCCGAACTGCGCTCCGCGGTGAAATCGGTGAACCCGAATGCCGACATCCTCGGCGAGTTCTGGGGCAACGCCGGCCCGTGGACCACCAGCGGCAACCAGTGGGACGGTGCGATGAACTATGACGGCTTCACCCAGCCGGTGTCGGAGTGGATCACCGGTCAGGACTACAGCGGCAACGCCGCCTCCATCCCGGTCAGCCAGTTCGACAGCTGGCTGCACGGCACGCGGGCCAACTACCCCACCGACGTGCAGCAGGCGATGAGCAACTTCCTCTCCAGCCATGACATCACCCGCTTCGGCAACCGCGCGGGCGGCGACATCTGGAAGACCTACCTGGCGCTGATCTTCCAGATGACCTACGTGGGCACGCCGACGATCTACTACGGCGACGAGTACGGCATGCAGGGCGGCGCCGATCCGGACAACCGCCGCACCTTCGACTGGACCGTCGGCACCAGCACCAACAGCGCGGTGGCCCTCACCGGCAAGCTCACCGCGATCCGCAATGCCTACCCGGCCTTGCGCACCGGCTCGTTCATGACCCTGCTGACGGACGACACCAACAAGCTGTATGCCTACGGCCGCTTCGACGCCACCAACCGCATCGCGGTGGCGCTCAACAACGACTCGGTGTCGCATACGATGACCGTGCCGGTATGGCAGCTCAGCGTAACCAACGGCAGCACGCTCACCGACCTGCTCTCGGGCACCGCCTACACGGTGCAGAACGGCCAGGTCACGGTGACCGTGAACGGGCATTACGGGGCGATCCTGGCGCAGTAACTGCGCTCCAGGCAGGCCGTGCCGGCGGATTCGCCGGCACGGCCACTGGCCGCCCTCGCGCGACATCCCGCAAACCATGCGGCACACACCACGGCCTTGGGGCTGGACGCCGCGGGCCAGCTGGTAGACACTTTCGAGGGTTCATGTAAACGATTACGTCTGGCTCCGGCAGGGCTCGCGCCTTGCCAGCGGAGCCGCTGCCACCAGGGAAACCCGATGAATTCCAAGCCCCCAATCCGCCGCTTCCTGCTCGGCCTCTGCGCCGCTGCTGCCATGACCAGCCTCGCTGTCAGCGCTGCCCCGGCCAGCTCCGACCGGGTGGCGATCAGCGTCGACGCGCAAGCCAAAGCCACGCCGTTTCCGCATTTCTGGGAACAGATGTTCGGCTCCGGCCGCGCCGTGCTCGCCCTGCGCGACGACTACCGCAAGGATCTCGATGCGGTGCACCAGGCCACCGGCTTCGGCTACGTCCGCTTCCACGGCATCTTCGACGATGACGTGGGCCTGGTGCAGCGTGGCGCCGACGGCACGATCAGCTACAACTTCTCCTACGTCGACCAGATCTACGACGGACTGCTCGAGCATGGCGTCAAACCCTTCGTCGAGCTGAGCTTCATGCCGCCGGAGCTCACTTCCGATCCGAAGGCGCTGCAGGAATTCTGGTACCACCCGAACATCGCACCGCCGAAAAGCTATGCCGAATGGGACGCGATGATCAGCGCGTTCGCCAAGCACCTGATCGCACGCTACGGCATCGACGAAGTGGCCAGCTGGTACTTCGAGGTATGGAACGAGCCGAACATCGGCTTCTGGGCCGGCAAACCGGCACAGTCCACCTACTTCACCCTGTACGACCACACCGCCCGTGCGCTCAAGGCGGTCAGCCCGCGCCTGCGCGTGGGCGGACCGTCCACCGCGCAGGGGGCGTGGGCCACCGATTTCCTCGCGCACGCGAAGAAGGACAACGTGCCGGTCGACTTCATCAGCAGCCACGTCTACGGCGACGACACCGCGAAAAACGTGTTTCACACCGATGAGAACATCCCGCGCAGCGACATGGTCTGCCGCACGGTGGCCCAGGTGCACAAGGAGATCGCCGCGTCGCCCTACCCGCACCTGCCGCTGATCTTCAGCGAGTACAACGCCAGCTACGCCAACCTGCCCAACGTCACCGACAGCGTGTTCATGGGCCCATGGCTGGCCAACACCATCCGCGAGTGCGCCGGCAAGGTGCAGATCATGAGCTACTGGGCGTTCTCCGACGTGTTCGAGGAACAGGGCGTGGTGAAGACGCCGTTCTACGGCGGCTTCGGGCTGATCGCGGAAGATCGCATCGACAAGCCGTCCTTCAATGCCTTCGCCATGTTGCACAAGCTGGGCAACCAGCAGCTCCGGGTGAAGTCCGATTCAGCCCTCGTCACCCGCCGCGCGGATGGTACCGTCGTCATGGCACTGTGGAACTACGCTCCGCCGGTCGGCAAGACCTCCACCTACACGCCGGGCAAACCCAGCGGCGCAGCGAAGCGCTTCAGCATCGACGTGAAGCACCTCGCCGCCGGCGCCCACGCCACCGCGTGGCGGCTGGACGAAACCCACGGCAATGTGATCGCCAGCTTCGACCAGATGGGCCGTCCCGCCTTCCCGAGCCGCGAGCAGATCGCACAGCTGCGCGCCGCCGGCAAGCTGGCTGCACCGGAGCAGTTGGGCGTCACCAACGGCAAATTCGAGATCACGGTTCCGCCGCAGGGGCTGGTGGTGGTGGAGCTGCACTGAGATCGAGTGCGCCAAGGTTGAGCACAAAGGCCGCGCTGGACGCGGCCTTTGTGTTTGTGGGCATTGCGCGAGTCGGATTGATGGGCAGAAACTTAACCTGACGCCGTTTTCGCCGAGCCGTCATCGTCATGGCAGCATTCCGTGGAATTCCCCTCTCAACCTGTGCTAACAATGGATCAAACCATGCTAATCCGGTTAGTTCCCCACGGACGATTCTCTCCCCCGACTGTGTGGGGCAGCGCCCCGTGTTGTTGAACGCATCGTAGGTTGTCGGCTCCGCAGATTCACTTTTGGGCAGCAACCGGACAAGCATGGATCAAACTATACGGTTGGAGGTATATGCATGACGGCCATTTCAACCTTGTTTCCCTACGGCTGGTTCCATTACCTGGCCGGAGGCGTGTTAATTGGCCTCGGCATCGGCGTGTTGTTCGTGCTGACCGGAAAAGTCGGTGGCATCAGCACCGCCTTCTCTGCCTGGTGTTCGTGGTGGGACCGCCATCCGCATTTCCAGCAAGCCCGTTATCTGACCAGTCGTTCCTGGCGGCTGGTCTATGCGCTGGGCCTGATTCTGGGTGCCGCGCTGTTCACCTTCACGCTGGGCCACGGCAGAATTCCGGAGATCCGCCTGCCGGTCTGGCAGCTGTTCCTCGGCGGGCTGATCGGCGGTTACGGCGCGCGGCTCGGTAACGGTTGCACATCGGGGCATGGCATCTGCGGCCTGGGCAACCTGTCGCTGCCCTCCCTGGTCGCGGTATTGACGTTCCTGGCCACCGCGATCTTCACTGCGCTACTCGTCCATGCACTGGGAGGTGCCTGAGCCATGCCCGGATCCTCTTCCAAAGCTCTCTGGGCGACCCTGCCTGCGGGCATGCTGTTCGGCTTCGGCCTCGCCTGGTCCACCATGATCCGCCCGGACATCGTGCTGGGCTTCCTGCGTCTGCACGACATGGGTCTGCTGCTGGTCATGGGTGGTGGCGCAGGCGTTGCCATGCTGTCCTTCCAGCTCGCTCCGCGCCTGATGAAAAAGCCTGTGCTGGAAGCGCAATTCGAGGAGCGCAAATCCGCAGCGATGAGCCAGACGATCATCGGATCGGCGATCTTCGGGGTCGGCTGGGGGCTGTGCGGCGTCTGCCCCGGTCCTGCGCTGGCGGGACTCGGTGCAGGTGAATGGCCACTTGCGTGGGTGTTGCTCGGCCTGTTCCTGGGCGCCTGGCTGCATGGACTGTTGGCGCCGGTTGAAAACTGACCATCTAACGGGAGTTCTGCCGGTTCATTGTGACCAGGGAAGCCTCTGAGTCTGGTTCTACCCCTAAACCGACCATGGGGGTAGCCTGACTTCGACCCTCACCAGGGAAGGTTTGCGGCCGTGCATGACCTCTGGCGCCTGGCCAGCGCTTCATGAATACGTATGCAGCCGCTGGTTGCTGCGGCGCGACGCTGCCTACCATGCAGGGCTTACGCTGATACCCGCGGCCTCGTCGATGTTGCAGCCGCAGCATGCGGTATGCGTCGCGCCGTGACATAACAGCTGCCGGAGGGCTCATGCCGATGACCAACATCACCCACACTTCACTGCGCGTGGCGCACCCATGCTGAGCCTGTTGCTGAGCGCCGCGATGGCGGCAAGTGCCGGCGTACCGGCATGGCACGACGGACTGGACTGGCACGGCGTGCACGTCAGCATCAGCCGCGATGCCCACGACAGCTACACGCTGGCGTGGCCGTTCGGGCAGCGCGTGATTGCCGCGCAGCCGCTGCAGGTCGACACCGCCAGCCCGCTGTTCAACGGGCTGTATGCGATGGCGCAGGACGACCTGCAGCTCGATTCGGTGACCGCGATCCGCGATGGCGCGTTCGATCACAGCCAGCCGATTCCCTGCCACTGCTTCGAGACCGGGCTGAAGTGGCCGTATGTATGGACGCGCGACCTCTCCTACTCGATCGACCTGGGCCTGTGGCGCTTCGACCCCACGCGCGCGCGCAACGGGCTGCTGTTCAAGCTGTCCGGCGTGCGCGGGCCTTCCGCACCGCCGGGCCCCGCCACTGATCAGCGCATCGTCATGCAAGACACCGGCTCGGGCGGCAGCTGGCCGATCAGCACCGACCGCGTGGTGTGGTTTCTCGGCGCACAGCATCTGCTCGGCGACCCGGCCTTTGCCGGGCAGGTGTGGCCGGCGCTGCAGGACACGCTGGCGCAGGACCGGCAGTATGCGTTCGACGCCACGTTCGGCCTGTACCGGGGCGAAACCTCGTTCATGGACTGGCGTGAGCAGAGCTATCCGGCGTGGACGGCGGACAACGTCACCTTCATCGCGCAGTCGTATGCGCTGTCCACCAACGTACTGCACTACCAGGCGCTGCAGCTGGCCGCCAGGCTGGCCGACAGCCACCACGATGAAAAGGCTGCCGCCGCTTACCGCGCCCAGGCCGCCGCGCTGAAGGCGGCGATCAACGCGCACTTCTGGCGCGCCGATCGTGGCATGTACATGAGCTACCTCGGCGGCGACGGCACGCCATACGACACCTACGACCTGCTCGGCATCGCGCTGGCGATCACCAGCGGCGTGGCCGACGGCGCGCGCGCGCGGCAGACGCTGGCGAACTACCCGACCTGGCCGGCTGGCAGCCCGGTGATGTGGCCCGAGCGCGCCGACCAGCCGATCTACCACAACCGCGCGATCTGGCCGTTCGTCAGCGCCTACGCGCTGCGCGCCGCGCGCACGGTGAATGACCCGGCACGCATCGCGCACGAGATCCGCTCGGTGATGCGCGGAGCCGCGCTGTACGGCTCCAACCTGGAGAACTACGAGCTGCTGACCCAGGGCCAGCACGTGGACGAGGGCAAGCTGAGCGGCCCGGTGGTCAACTCGCCGCGCCAGCTGTGGTCGGTGGCGGCGTATCTGGATATCGTCAGCGAGGGCGTGTTCGGCCTCACCGAAGATGGCCGCGTGCAACCCAAGCTGCCGGTGTCGCTGGTGCCGATGCTGTTCGGCACACGCCACACCATCACGCTGAACCTGCCCGACCGCCGCATCACGCTGAAGCTGCCCGGGCAATACCAAGGCAATCTGCTGGTTGCCGATCGGGTCACCACGCACGGCAGCGATACCGTGGTGATGCTGAAAGCGGTGCAGGTGTCCGACGCGCCGCTGCGCACCGATGCGCCGCTGTACGCGCCCGCGGCACCGCCCGTGCCCACGCTCACGGCCGCTGGCAAGCACTGGGCGGTCACCACCGACGGCAGGCTGCAGCTGTACGTGAACGGCCGGCGCGCGCAGGTCATCGACGGCAGCGGCTCGCTGCCGCGCACCGACGCGCTCACCTGCGTCAGCGCCACGCGGATCGGCGCGAACGGGCTGGAATCGCTGCACAGCCCCGACCGCTGCGTGGGTGAGGTGGTGAAAGTCAGTGGCGACTGGCCGCGCACCTGGACCGCGCCGTCGAGCGGCCGCTACCGCGTGACGCTGGACTACCGCAACGATCACGGCCCGATCAACACCGGCATCACCGCGGCGGTGAAGCTGCTCGCCATCCGCTGCGACGGCAGCGAACCGCAGCGCGTGCCGATCGTGATGCCGCACAGCATGGGCGTGCAGCCATCCACCTACGCCAGCTTCGCGGCGCGTGCCGGCGCCGCCTGCCGCTTCGCCCTCGACGACGGTTTCAACATGAGCTATCTGCGCCACTTCGCCCACTACACCGGCGGCCAGGGCGGCAGCGATGGCCCACTCAATCAGGCCGACGTCGGCGATCTGCTGATCGCGCCGCTGGCCCCGGGAACATCCACACCATGAGCAGAAAACCCGAGCTGTCGTTCTGGCAGATCTGGAACATGTGCTTCGGCTTTCTCGGCATCCAGTTCGGCTACGCGCTGCAGAACGCCAACGTCAGCCGGATTTTCCAGACGCTGGGCGCGAACGTGGACCACATCGCCATGCTGTGGATCGCCGCACCGCTCACCGGGCTGATCGTGCAGCCGATCATCGGGCACTACTCCGACCGCACCTGGAACCGTTTCGGTCGCCGCCGCCCGTATTTTTTTGCCGGCGCGGTACTGGCCACGCTGTCGCTGCTGGCCATGCCCAACGCGCCGGTGCTGTGGGTGGCGGCGGGCTTGCTGTGGATCATGGACGCATCGTTCAACGTGTCGATGGAGCCGTTCCGCGCCTTTGTCGGCGATCAGCTGCCGCCAAGCCAGCGCCCGCTGGGCTTCTCGATGCAAAGCGTGTTCATCGGCGTGGGCGCGGTGGTCGCTTCATTCCTGCCCTACCTGCTGACGCGCTGGGGCGTGGCCAACACGGCCGCGCCGGGCGAGGTGCCCGACACGGTGAAGTACGCCTTCTACGCGGGCGGCGCCACGCTGCTGGGCGCAGTGCTGTGGACCGTGCTGACCACGCGCGAGTATCCGCCGGAGCTGCTGGAAGGTTTTGACGACGCACATCCGGCCTCCGTGGCACCGGCGTCGACCGCACTGAAATCCGGCGCCGGGTTCGTCTGGTTGCTGGCCGGTGCGCTCGGCGCCGCGGCGATCTGGTACTGGTCGCTGGCGCGCGACCTGTACGTGCTGGCCGGGATGGCCGCGGTCTATGGCTCGGCGCAGATATGGCTGTCGCAGACACTCAGCCGCGGCATGGCCGCGCAGGTGCTCAGCGACCTGCACGACATGCCGCCGGCCATGCGACGGCTCGCCTGGGTGCAGTTCTTCTCGTGGTTTGCGCTGTTCGCGATGTGGATCTACACGACGCCAGCGGTGACGCAGACTCTTTACGGCAGCACCGACACCACCTCGGCGGCGTACAACACCGGCGCCAACTGGGTTGGCGTCCTGTCCGGCGCGTACAACGGCTTCGCCGCGCTGGCGGCGCTGATGATTCCGCTGCTGGTGCGCCGGCTTGGCCTGCGCTGGAGCCACCTGATCAACCTGTGGCTGGGCGGCGCCGGGCTGCTGTCGTTCCTGTTCATTCGCGACCCCCACTGGCTGCTCGCCTCGATGATCGGCGTGGGCTTTGCGTGGGCCTCGATCCTGTCGCTGCCCTACGCGATGCTGTCGGACAACCTGCCGGCGGCGAAGATGGGCGTGTACATGGGCATCTTCAATTTCTTCATCGTGATCCCGCAGCTGGTGGCTGCCAGCGTGCTGGGCGTGCTGCTGAAGCTGTTCTTCCACGATCAGCCGATCTGGGCGCTGGGCCTGGGTGGCGCCAGCCTGATCGTCGCCGGCCTGTTCACCCTGCGCGTGCGCGTGCCGGGTGACAACACGATACCGGCGGCCACCCGCGCCAGCGCGGGCTGACCCCCCGCGGTGGCCGCCGCGCTGGCGAGCGGCCCGCCGCGTGCGGCATACTCGTTGCAACGCCCGCTTGCCGGGTCACTTTGCAATCACTCCGCCGGTGAATCCGCCTTGAATTTCAGTATGTCGTCGCTGCTCTGGGGCGTGCTGTTCGGCTCGCTCGGCTTCGGCTACTTCCTCTATGGCAAGAAGCAGGGCGCCGTGATCCCGCTGGTCTGCGGGTTGCTGCTGATGGTTTTTCCCTACTTCATTTCCAACACCGCGCTGGTGGTGCTGGTGGGCCTGGCGCTGGCCGCGATTCCCTGGTTCATCGGACGCTGAACCGGGTCACCGGTCGGCGCATCGCGGACAGCCGCCGCGGCAGGTTGCAGCGCCGCATGCGATGGCCGG
>JAJXTX010000300.1 GCA_021783385.1 Pseudomonadota bacterium | reverse complement strand
GGCGGCGCCGGCATCCCCGGCTTCTACACGCGCACCGCGTTCGGCACCCAGCTGGCCGAAGGCAAGGAAACGAAGGTCTTCGACGGCAAGGAGTACGTGCTGGAGGAGGCGATTCACGCCGACGTCTCGATCGTCAAGGCGTGGAAGGGCGATCGTCTGGGCAACCTGGTGTTCCGCGAAACCGCGCGCAACTTCAACCCGATGATCGCCACCTGCGGCAAGCTCTGCGTGGCCGAGGTGGAACAGCTGGTGGAGGTGGGCGAACTGGCGCCGGACGCGATCCACGTACCCGGCATCTACGTCGACCGCATCATCCAGGGTGAGAAGTACGAGAAGCGCATCGAGTTCCGCACCATCGCTGGCGCCAACACCGGCAAGGAGAGCCCGATCCGCACCGCGATGGCGCGCCGCGCCGCGAAGGAACTGCGCGACGGCTTCTACGTCAACCTCGGCATCGGCATCCCGACCCTGGTGGCCAACTTCATTCCCGCGGGCATGGACGTGATCCTGCAGTCGGAGAACGGCCTGCTCGGCATCGGCCCGTTTCCGGACGAGGCACACGTCGACCCGGACCTGATCAACGCCGGCAAGCAGACCATCACCACCCTGCCCGGCTCGAGCTTCTTCTCCAGCGCCGAGTCGTTCGCGATGATCCGCGGCGGCCACGTCGACCTGTCGATCCTGGGCGGCCTGGAAGTGTCCGCGCACGGCGACCTGGCCAACTGGATGGTGCCGGGCAAGATGGTCAAGGGACCAGGCGGCGCGATGGATCTGGTCAGCGGCGTCAAGCGCGTGGTGGTGCTGATGGAGCACAACGCGAAGGACGGCTCACCGAAGATCCGCGAGCAGTGCGAGCTGCCGATCACCGGCAAGCAGGTGGTGGATCTGATCATCACCGACCTGTGCGTGTTCCAGGTCAACAAGGGCGAGGGCCTGGTGCTGATCGAGCTGCACGAGGGCGTCAGCCTGACCGAGGTGAAAGCGAAGACCGGCTGCGCGTTCACGGTGGATCCCGCGCTGGCGGGGGGCTGACTTTGCGGGAGCACCCTGTGCGCTCCTGCAACAATGTCACTCCGCGGCGAGTGCGTCGGCCGGCAGCGGATGCGGAAAGCGGATGCGCGCGATGTTTTCCTGCCCGGCCAGCGTCTGCAGTTCCAGCGGCCATTCGAAGCGGTCGCTGATGCGCTGGGCGATCGCCAGCTCGAAGCCGTGGCGGTCGGCGCCGTGAACGCGCAGCGGCGTGGCGCCATCGGCCGCCGCCGGCACACTGGCGTGATTGCTGAAGGCGACCATGCCGGGAAACACCGTGATCACCACGCGGCCCTTCTCGGTCTGCTGGCAGGCGTTGCGGATCAGCTGCCAGCACAGCACCGAAAACACCCGCCGCGAACCCTTCAGCGCGAAGCGCGCAGGCTCCTGCAGCTGCAGCTCGATCGCCCGCCCGGCCAGCAGGTCGCGCGCGGAGTCCAGCTCCTGCACCAGCACGTCGTTGACCACGAAACGTTCGGTGTCGACACCGGGGTCGGATTCGCGCGCCAGGATCAGCAGCGCCTCCACCAGCGTTTCCATCTCGCGGGTGGCACGCTGGATGCGACGTACCGAGCGGTTGCCGAAATCGGACAAGGATTCCTCCTCGGCCAGCATGTCCACCGACATCTTGATCACGGTGAGCGGACTGCGCAGCTCGTGGCTGGCATCGCGGGTGAAGTTGCGCTCACGCTGGTTGTAGCCGGCGATGCGGGTGGCGAAGCCGTGCAGGCCGCGCGCCAGCGAGGCGATGTCGGCATCGGTATTGCGCGCCAGGCGCTGCGGCTGCAGTGCGTCCGGATCGGGCTTGCGCTCGTCCCAGTCGTTGATCAGCCGCGCCAGCGAACTGATCGGGCGCCACTCGCGCTGGGTGGCCAGCCACGCCAGCGCGGTGGTGAGCACGATCACCGCGATCACTGCCGCCAGCGGCGCCGCGTTGTAGACACCCATCACGCTGGTGATCACCACCGTCAGGAACTGCAGCCCGAAGACCCATGTCATGCGCCGCCGGAAAGCACCCGCCTGGAATGTGCCCGTCCCCTTGCCGCTGCTGTTCATTCGCCTTGGCCGTGCCGTATCAAGCCGGCTGTGAAGTTGATGCCACTTCGGATTCCAGATCCGCCAGGCGATAGCCGGCCGAGTGGATCGTGTGCAACAGGGGCCGCGCAAAGGGTTTGTCGATGACTCGACGCAGGTTGTACAGATGCGAGCGCAAAGTGTCCGAATCGGGCAGCGTGTCGCCCCAGATCTCGCGCTCGATGTCGCGCCGGCTGACCACCCGCGGCGACTCGCGCATCAGGATCGCCAGCAGCTTCAGGCCGATCGGCGACACGATCAGCTCCTGGCCGTCGCGGGTCAGCCGCAGCGTGGCGGTATCCAGTGTCATGTCTCCCACGTGCAGCACCTCGGTCGACACCTGGCGGCGGTCGCGGCGGATCAACGCACGCACGCGCGCTTCCAGTTCGCGCACCTCGAATGGCTTGACCAGGTAATCGTCGGCGCCAGCCTCGAGGCCGACCAGCTTGTCTTCCAGCGTGTCGCGCGCGGTGAGCATCAGCACCGGGGTCGATTTCTTCGCCTCCTTGCGCAGCTTGCGGCAGACTTCCAGCCCGTCCAGGCCGGGCAGCATCAGGTCCAGTACGATCACGTCGTAGCTGTTCGACACGGCCAGGTGCAGGCCGCTGACGCCATCCGCCGCGTAGTCGACCGAGTAGCCGCGACGCTCCAGGAATTCGCCCACCATCTCGGCGATCTGACGGTTGTCCTCCACCAGCAGAATCAGGCCCGCTTGCTCATCATGTACCGTCATACGTTGCTCTCACCGGGTGGTTTCACATATGTGAAGATCTAACCGTCCCGCAGGTGAGTGTGGCGTGAAAGTGGCAACGCGGATTCAGAGCGCATTCGGGGTCGCCGCTCAGCGCAGCAGCGGCTTCAGAGCGAACCAGACGTTGGCCAGCACGCGCGGCTCGCCCTTCGCCAGCGGATGCAGTCCGTCCGCCTGCATCAGCGCCGGGTCGAGCGCCACGCCGTCGAGCAGGAACGGCACCAGCGCGGTATGGCGGCTGCGGGCCAGCCCCGCGTACACCGCGCGCAGGCCGTCGCGATACTGCGGGCCGTAGTTCACCGGCAGCTCGATACCGAGCAGCAGCACGCGGGCGCCGGTGTGCTGCGCCATCGCGATCATCGCGTCAAGGTTGTCGCGCAGCGCGGGCAGCGGCAGCCCCTGCAGGCCGTCGTTGGCGCCCAGTTCCAGCACCAGCACGCGCGGGCGATATTTCTGCAGCAGCGCCGCCAGGCGGTTGCGTCCGCTCAGCGAAGTCTCGCCGCTGATGCTGGCATTGATCGCCGTCCACTTCGGCACCATCTTGCGCAGACGCGCATCCAGCAGGCTCACCCAGCCGTACTCGATGGGTATGTTGTGCGCAGCCGAGAGCGAGTCACCCAGCACCAGCACGGTCGGCGCCAGCGGCGTTTTCGGCG
>JAJXTX010000299.1 GCA_021783385.1 Pseudomonadota bacterium | reverse complement strand
CGCTGCTGAGGAATCGGGGCCTGATCGAGGCTTGAGGGTATTCGGGATTTGCATGCCGATCAGGTGCACGCGAAGCCGGGGTTCGTTCGCCTGCCTGTGGTTCGACCGTCTGTCGCATCATGCGTCACCAGCGCGCGTGCGCCGTCGCCTCGCGTGGAAGGTGCTTTTCCGACGCGTCTGCCGGGGACCTTGCCATGCCGAAGTACGTGATCGAACGCGAGATTCCCGGTGCCGGCCAGCTGTCGCCGGAGCAGCTCAAGGGCATTCCGCAGACCTCCAGTGGCGTGCCCGGCAAGATGGGGCTGCAGGTCCAGTGGGCGCACAGCTGCATCACCGGCGACAAGATCTATGGCGTCTCCATCGCGCCGAACGAGGCGGCCGTGCGCGAGCACGCACAGCCGGGCGGCTTTCCCGCCAACCGGGTGTCCGAAGTGACCGGCATGATCGATCCCGCCACGGCCGGATAGCTGCCGGTCCCTGGTGCATGGTGCCGCGCGCAGCGGCGGCGCTCACACCAGCTTCGCCCGCCGCCACCACGGCGTCACCCGCTCCTCGCGCACCAGGGTGAACAGTCCGGCGCCGAGGATCAGCGCGATACCGATCAGCATCGGCCAGTCCAGATGATCGCCGAACAGCCAGTAGCCGAAGCCGATCGCCCACAGCATCTGGCTGTACTGGGTCGGCGCGATGCGGTTGGCGGGTGCGCGCAGGCTGGCCAGCATCAGCAGCACGCCGGCGAGCCCGGAAAGCAGGCCGTAGCCGGCCAGCAGGCCCCACTGGTGCAGGTCGGGCCAGCTGAACTGCGGCAGCATCAGCAGGCCGCCGAGCAGCAGCGGCCCGACCACGCTGGCACCGTACAGGCTGATGCGTTTTTCGTGCGGACCGGCCATGCGCAGGGCCACCACCGAGACGGCGCCTGACAGACCGCAGATGATCGCCGCCAGATGACCGATGCCCAGCTGGCGGAAGCCCGGACGCAGCACCACCAGCACGCCAAGAAAGCCGATGCATACCGCCGACCAGCGCCGCCAGCCGACGTGTTCCTTGAGAAAGACCACCGACAGCAGCGTCACGAAGATCGGCATCAGGAAGATCAGCGCAAACACCTCGGCCATCGGCAACGCGGTGAAGGCGATCACGGCGGCGATGCTGCAAATGGCTCCGGCGACGGCGCGCAACCACCACAGGGCCGGCCGGTTGGCCACCACCACGTCGCGCCAGCGCGCGTGCCTGCCCTTGATGAAGGGCAGCGCGGCCAGGCCCAGCGTCGCGCCGAAGAACACTGCCTCGTAGACGGGCAGCGAACCGTGCAGCGACTTCACGAAGGCGTCGCTGATCGAGTAGGCCGCGTAGCAGGCGAAGCCCAGCAATACACCTTTGCGCATGGGGTTTCCAACAGGGAGGGAGGCCGACGAGACCGGCGCGGTCGCAGGGCAGGCTTCGGCGCGCCATCGTCCCACAGGGGAGCGCCGGGCGCCCGATCCGGCGGCCGCTGGGTCCAGCGCCCGCGGTGACCGCCGCGGCCAGCGCCCGCTACAATAACCGGATTTCCCGCCCCTCACGGACCCGCCCATGGCTGCCCGCCTCGACCCGCTCGATCTGTATGACGTCCGCTCGCTGCTCACCGACGAAGAACGCATGGTGCAGGACACCGTCGGCCGCTTCGTCGACGAGAAGGTGCTGCCGATCATCGGCGACTGCTTCGAGCAGGGCCGCTTTCCGCAGGAGCTGATTCCGGAGATCGCCAGCCTCGGCCTGCTCGGTTCGACCATTCCCGAGGCCTACGGCGGCGCCGGCATGAACGCGGTCAGCTACGGCCTGATCTGCCAGGAGCTGGAACGCGGCGACTCGGGCCTGCGCAGCTTCGCCTCGGTGCAGAGCTCGCTGTGCATGTACCCGATCTTCGCCTACGGCAGCGAGGCGCAGCGCAAGCGCTACCTGCCGAAGATGGCGGCCGGCGAAGTAATCGGCTGCTTCGGCCTGACCGAGCCGCACGGTGGTTCCGATCCGGCCAACATGAAGACCCACGCGAAGCGCGACGGCGGCGACTGGGTCATCAACGGTGCCAAGATGTGGATCACCAACGGCAACCTGGCGCATATCGCGATCGTGTGGGCGCAGACCGAGGACGGCATCCAGGGCTTCGTGGTGCCGACCGACACCATCGGCTTCAAGGCGCAGGAAATCCACAAGAAGATGAGCCTGCGCGCCTCGGTCACCAGCGCGTTGTTCTTCGATGGCGTGCGCGTTCCCGACAGCGCACGCCTGCCCAACGCGAAGGGCCTGAAGGGGCCGCTCGGCTGCCTCAACCAGGCGCGCTACGGCATCACCTGGGGCCCGATCGGCGCGGCCCAGGCCTGCCTGAAGGAAGTGCTCGACTACACCGCCAGCCGCGTGATGTTCGGCCGCCCGCTGTCGGCCAACCAGGCGATCCAGCTGAAGCTGGCCGACATGGCCCGGCGCATCACCACGGCGCAGCTGCTGTCGCTGCAGCTCGGCCGGCTGAAGGATGCCGGGAAGCTGCAGCCGACCCAGGTGAGCCTGGCCAAGTGGAACAACGTGCGCATGGCCATCGACATCGCGCGCGAGTGCCGTGACGTGCTGGGCGGCGCGGGCATCACCACCGAGCACGGCGCGATCCGCCACGCACTGAACCTGGAGTCCGTGATCACCTACGAGGGCACCGAGACCGTGCACCAGCTGGTGGTGGGGCGCGAGCTGACCGGCATCAACGCGTTCTGACTTTTGTTACTTCGCCCTTCGGGGGGAGAGGTGCCCGAAGGGCGGACACGGGTACGGGCGTGGCGTTGCGCGTCAGTCGAACCCTCGCCCCGCCCCTCTCCCGGCGGGAGAGGGGCTTCAAGGAGCCAACCTTGCACGTCGCCTGCATCCGCTGCGAAATCAGACGCGTGATCCTGCGCGCCCATGCCGACGCATGATCCACATCCCGCCCGCGCTGTTCGCCGCGCTCACCGAGCTGGTGCCCGAACTGCACGCGCATTGTGCCGAGCCGTGGTGCCTGATCGGCAGCGCCGCGGTGCGGCTGCTGGGTGCCGAGGTCGGCGTGGCGGATGTCGACGTGCTGGTTTCCCGCGCCGATGCCGACACCCTGGCGGCGCTCTGGGCCGACCGCCGCGACGCCGCCCAGGTGCCTGGCGATGGCGACCGCTTTCGCTCGCGCTTTGCGCGTTACCGCGTTCCCGGCTTGCCGGTGGAGCTGATGGGTGGGCTGGAAGTGTTCGGCGCCGATGGCTGGCAGCCGCTGCACATCCGCGAGACCGTCTGCGTCGGGCTGGCCGGCCTGCGCGTGCCGGTGCCGTCGATCGCCGAGCAGCTGCGGGTGCTGGCATGTTTCGCACGACCCAAGGATCATCAGCGCGCGGCGGTGCTTCGGGTGCTGTACGCGCAGATGCAATCTGGCGGCATGCCGATGCTGCAACGATTCGTGTAGGAGCGGACCCTGTGCGCGAATGCGTTTGGCGGTCGTGCGGAAAAGCATTCGCGCACAGGGTG
>JAJXTX010000032.1:13997-15630 GCA_021783385.1 Pseudomonadota bacterium | reverse complement strand
CGCTTCGGCGAGCAGCAGCAGCAGCGGCTGGCCGCGCTCGCCGCCGAGCATGAAAAACGCATGGGCGAAGTGCGCGCCACGCTGGAGGCCAAGCTCGGCGCGATCCAGCAGGACAACGCCGCCCAGCTCGAACAGATGCGCGCCACCGTCGACGAAAAGCTGCAGAGCACGCTGGAGACGCGGCTCGGCCAGTCGTTCGCGCTGGTCTCCGAGCGGCTGGAGGCGGTGCAGCGCGGGCTCGGCGAAATGCAGAACCTCGCCATCGGCGTGGGCGACCTCAAGCGCGTGCTGACCAATGTGAAGAAACGCGGCATCTTCGGCGAAGTGCAGCTGGGCGCGCTGCTGGAGGACATGCTCACCGCCGAGCAGTACGCCTCCAACGTGGTCACCGTGCCGGGCAGCAGCGAGCGGGTGGAGTTCGCCATCCGCATGCCGGGCCAGGACGAGGGCGAGCACGTCTACCTGCCGATCGACGCCAAGTTTCCGGTGGAGGACTACCAGCGCCTGCTCGACGCACAGGAAGCCAGCGACGTCGACGCCGCGCAGGCGGCCGGCCGCGCGCTGGAAACCCGCGTGCGCGAAGAAGCGAAACGCATCCACACCAAGTACGTGGCGCCGCCGCACACCACGGATTTCGCCGTGCTCTACCTGCCCACCGAAGGCCTGTATGCGGAGGTGATCCGCCGCCCCGGGCTGTTCGAGCAGCTGCAGCGCGAGCACCGCGTCACGGTGGCCGGCCCGACCACCCTCAGCGCCCTGCTCAACAGCCTGCAGATGGGCTTCCGTACGCTGGCGATCGCCAAGCGCAGCAGCGAGGTGTGGAAGATCCTCGGCGCCGTGAAGACCGAATTCGGCAAGTTCGGCCTGGTGCTGGACAAGACCCGCAAGCAGCTCGACGCCGCCCGCAACAGCATTGACAGCGCCGGCGTGCGCACCCGGGTGATCGAGCGCAAGCTGCGCGAGGTGGAGTCGCTGTCGACCGCGGCCAGCATCGAGCTGCTCGGCGAGGCGCCGGTGCAGGACGACGAGGACGCCAGCGTCGAGTAAGCCCGACGGGACTGCGAACCCGTGCATCCGGCCGGCGTTCCGAGCCGTATAAGCCGACACCACTCCGCCGGTCGCGGGCCGGCACGAGCCTGCGATCCCCTGCCGGCATGGCTTCCGACGGACGCCGTGCCGGTAAACTTGTTGCTTGAACGGTTTCAGGATCACGCATGAGCGATCACGCCAAACCCCACGATGTCACCCGCGAGCAGGCCGAGGAGGCTGTGCGCGTGCTGCTGCGCTGGGCCGGGGAAGACCCCGCCCGCGAGGGCCTGCTGGATACGCCCAAGCGGGTGGTCAAGGCCTATGGCGACTGGTTCGGCGGCTATGCCGACGATCCGGCCGAGTACCTCAAGCGCACCTTCAAGGAGGTCGAGGGCTACGACGAGATGGTGGTGCTGCGCGACATCGAGTTCGAGAGCCATTGCGAACATCACATGGCGCCGATCATCGGCCGCGCCCACGTCGCCTACATGCCGGTCAACCGGGTGGTCGGCATCAGCAAGCTGGCGCGCGTGGTGGACGGCTACGCGCGCCGCTTCCAGGTGCAGGAAAAGCTCACCGCGCAGATCGCCCAGTGCATCCAGGA
>JAJXTX010000032.1:0-13897 GCA_021783385.1 Pseudomonadota bacterium | reverse complement strand
TTGGGCGTACCGGCGCGCGCGTTGCGCAGCAACTGCAGCTCCGGCGCCAGCGCGGGCAGTTCGGCGAACCAGCTGGGCAGGCGGATGCCCCACGACTGCATCAGATGCACGCTGGCGCTCTGGTTCAAGCCGACCAGGAAGCGCTCGAAGCCGCCCATCGGCGGCTGCACGTAGCGCACCGGAAAGCCCTTGCCCAGTTTGGCCAGGCTGGCGGCATCGGCGATCGCCACATTCATGCCGCCGAGCTGATCGACCAGTCCGCGGTCCAGCGCCTGCTGGCCGGTCCACACGCGGCCCTGCGCAATTGCGTCGATGTCGGCGTAGCTCTTGCCGCGCGCCTTCGCCACCTGCCCGACGAAGTCGCGATAGCCCTTGTCGATGATCGCCTGGATCACCGCGCCGACCTTGGGGTCGAGCGGGCGGGTGATGTCGAACGCGCCTGCCATCGGCCCGGTGCCGACGCCGTCGCTCTGGATGCCGAGCTTGGCCAGGGTGTTGGGCACCGAGTAGTACATGCCGAAGATGCCGATCGAGCCGGTGATGGTGTTCGGCTCGGCGACGATGCGGTTGGCATCCATCGATATCCAGTAACCGCCGCTGGCGGCCACGTTGCCCATCGACACCACCACCGGGATGCCGGCTGCGCGGGTCAGCTCCACCTCGCGACGGATCTGCTCGGCGGCGAACACCTCGCCGCCGGGGGAATTGACCCGCAGCACCAGCGCCCGGGTCTTGCGGTCCTCGCGTGCCGCGCGGATCAGGGCGGCGGTGGATTCGCCGCCGATCGAACCGGGCGACTGCCTGCCGCCGGTGATCTCGCCCTCGGCCACCACCACCGCCACGCCGGGCGCGAACAGGTTGCCCTCGCGCGGCATCCGGGCGACGTAGCCGGCCAGACTCACCTCGCGGATGCCGTGGCCCTTCGGATCGGCCGGCACACCTTCCTTGCGCAGCATCGCGATCAGCTGGGCGCGGGTGGCCAGACCATCGACCAGATGCTCGTTCAGCGCCAGCTGCGCGAGGTCGCCCTGGGTGCTGGCGATGGTCTGCGGCAGGTTGTCGATGTCGGCGCGCAACGCGGCGGGATCCAGCTTGCGCAGCGCGGCCACTTCGCCGAGGTAGCTGTCCCACAGCCCGTTCATCCAGTAGCTGTCGGCCTGCTTGGAGGCCGCCGAGGCGTGGTCGAGAATGTAGGGCTCGGCCGCACTCTTGAACTGGCCGACACGGAACAGGTGCACGTCGACGCCGAGCTTGTCCAGCAGGTCCTTGTAGAACAGCCGGTAGTTGGCCAGCCCGGTGATCATCACGCCGCCCTGCGGATCGACCAGCACCCGATCGGCATGCGCCGCCAGGTAGTACTGGCCCTGATCCAGGTTGACCGCCCACGCGATCACCGGCTTGCCCGCAGCGCGGAAGCGATCCAGCGCCGCGCCCACCTCGCGCAGCGCGGCAAAGCCGCCGCCCTGCAGGTCGCCCGGCAGCAGCAGGATGCGCGAGATGCGCTTGTCCTTCGCCGCGGCGTCGATCGCGCCGACCAGATCGCGCAACTGCACCTGCTTCGGCGGGTTGCCCGACAGCCCGGCCATCGCCCGCTGCAGCGGATCAATGCTGTACTGCTCGACCAGCTGGCCCTCCGGCTTGAGCACCAGCACGCTGTTGTCCTGCAGCGTGCGCTCCATCCGGTGGCCGGCGATGCTGCCGACGATCACCAGCAGCAGCAGAAACAGCAGGCTGAAAAACACCAGGTTGATGATCACCAGCCGGGTGATATTGATGCCGCGCCCGAGCGTGCGCAGAAAGCTGCCGAAACCACGCGGGCGCGGCGGCAGGGAACGGGGTGGCAGCGGTGGCGTCATGCGGGATCTTCCGGGGGCGTGGGGCAAGCGTAACCGGTCAGGCCGGCGCGGTCATGCCTGCTGGCTGGAGGCGCCAGCGCTGCTTCCACGCGCTGCGCCAGAAGCGCACGAACAGCATCACCGCCGCCACGCTGAGACCGGCGATCAGCCCCATCCACATGCCGCGCGCACCCATGCCGCGATGGAATGCCAGCCACCAGCCCACCGGCATGCCGATCACCCAGTACGCGAACAGCGTGATCGCCATCGGCACGCGGGTGTCCTTGAGGCCGCGCAGCGCGCCGTTGGAAGCCACCTGGATACCGTCGGAAAACTGGAACAGCCCGGCCAGCATGATCAGCTGCGACGCCAGCGCGATCACCTGCGGATCATGCGTGTACAGCGTGGCGATGAAGTGCGGCAGGCCCAGCATCAGGCCAGCCGAAAACAGCTGCGTGACCAGCGTCAGGCCAATCCCGCAAAAGCCGGCATAGCGCACGCCACGCTCGTCGCCGCGGCCCACCGCGTTGCCGACGCGCACGGTGATCGCCATCGCCAGCCCCAGCGGGATCATGAAGAACAGCGAGGCGATATTGATCGCCACCTGATGGCTGGCGATCACCTCCTCGCCCAGCGTGCTGATGATCAGGGCCGTCGCCACAAACAATCCGGCCTCGGCCAGCAGGGTGACCGCCATCGGCAGGCCGATGTGCACCAGTGCCCCGATGCGCCGCAGGCGCGGCCACTCGAAATGATCGAACAGGCCCAGGCCGCGGTAATTCGGATGCCGCGTCACGTAGATGCCGAAGGCCAGCATCTCCAGCCAGAGCACGATCGCCGTGGCCACGCCGCAGCCGTGCGCGCCCTGCGGCGGGATGCCCAGCCGGCCGAACATCAGCACGTAGCCCAGCGGCACCAGCAGCAGCAGCCCGCCGAGGCTGAAGTACATCGACGGTCGCGTCAGCGACAGCCCTTCGGACAGCCCGCGCAGCGCGAAGTAGCAGGTGAGCGCCGGCGCACCCCAGCTGATCGCCAGCAGGAAGGCCTGCACGTCCAAACGCAGGCTCGGCGCCACCCCGATCAGATCGATCAGCGGCGCCGCGTGGCGCACCGCGAACCACAGCAGCACGCCCATGCCCAGCGCCAGCCACAGCGCCTGCCGGAACACCGCCCCCACCTCCGGCCGCCGACCGCCGCCGTCGAGCTGCGCCACCGACGGCGGCACCGCCATCATCATGCCGATGCCGCTGACGATCGCCAGCGACCAGATGCTGGCGCCCACCGCCACCGCGCCGAGCACGTGCGCGCTGACGTGCCCGGCGAGCACCGCGTCGATCACGTTGCTGCCGATCGCGGCGAGCTGGGCCAGCACCAGCGGCAGCGCGAGGCGCACGGTGGCGCGCAGCTCGTGCAGCAGACGGGCGCGCTCGGGGCGGAAGGGCTTGATCGTCACAGCAGACTCCAGGGCCGCACATTCTACCCGAGCCATGCGTTGCGCCCGCCGCGCACGCGCTGTGCGAAGATCGCACGCTGCGCCGGAAGGGGACCGCGATGAAGCAGCTGAGCAGCTACGAGGGACTGCACTGCGCCAACTGCGGCGTGCCGATGCATGGCGAGTATTGCCATGCCTGCGGGCAGTCGATCCACAGCGTGCTCAAGCCGATCCACGGCTTGCTGGAGGAAACGGTGGAAACCGTGCTGCACATCGACAGCCGCATCGTGCATACGCTGCCGCCGCTGCTGCTGAAGCCGGGTTTCCTCACGCTGGAATATTTCGGCGGCCGGCGGGTGCGCTACATCGCCCCGTTCCGGCTGATGTTCGTGCTGTGTCTGCTGGCCTTCTTCGTGTTCCACCTGCAGATCGACCAGGTCGCCACCAGGCTCCCCGCGAATGGACGTCCGCTGGTGAACGTGGACAGTCGGGCGATCGAGACCGCGAACAGCCCGGCCGCGGTGCGCGAGGCGCTGCAAGCGCAACTGGACGACCTGCAACGCGCAGGCGAGACCGGTGTGCTGCCGCAAAACGTGCTGGAGCAGATCCGCACCAGCAGCCGGGACCTGCGCCGCAAGGCCAGCCAGCGTCTGGTCGAGCTTGGCGCAGCACCGCTTCCGGCTGCCTCCGTCGCGGCGCCGTTCGCCGGCATGGCCACGAAAACCGGCGACGGCACGAAGACCGGCGCGCCCGCGCCGGACGAGCTGCGCCCCGCCGGTATCGAGCTGGAGCGCCCCGTCCGGATCAGCTGGCTGCCGGACGTGGTCAACGCGCGGCTGACCGCACTGGCCCATCAGATCGCCATCAACATGAGAACCCTCCGACATGGCGATGCCGCCGCCAGCGCCGCGGCGAAGCAGCGGATGATCAGCGGGGTCTTCAGCACGCTGCCGCCCACGATGTTCGTCCTGATGCCGGTGTTCGCGCTCCTGCTCAAGCTGTTCTATGTCTTCCGCCGACGGCTCTACATGGAGCATCTCATCGTCGCCCTGCACAGCCATGCGTTCCTGTTTCTCAGCCTGCTGCTGATCACCCTGGCCGGCATGCTGTCGACCTGGCTGCGACCGCATGCCGCCTGGATCGGTTATCCGCTGGGCCTGCTGCAGGCGGCGCTGATGCTCTGGATGCCTGGCTACCTGTTGCTCATGCAGAAGCGCATCTACCGCCAGGGCTGGCTGATGACCGTGACGAAATTCTGGTTCGTGGGCTGGTGCTACCTCTGGTTGCTGGCCGCGGCGCTGATGATTGCCGCGGCCCTGGGCATGGCCCATTGAAACCGTTTCCGGCGAGCGACGCGGCGGGTTTTGCACAGCGTCATCAGCCTGTCAAGGAGTCCGCTCCGGGTTTGTCAATTATGTGAACCGGCGCAGTCCGTATATTTCAATCTACTGATAAGATTGAATATTTTTCGATGACCAAAACTTGGTCAGGGTGTCGTGAAGGGCGCTGCGGCGGGCCTGGCGGGCGCCCCTCCACGATGCATCCACAGACTTATCCACAGCTCTTGTGGATAAGCTGAAAAACCTCCCTGGCAGAGTCACTTGGCAGCGACTTCTCGATTGACGGGCAGCAAGTGCATGCAAGCTTCGCTGGACCCGGCGCGCAATCGCGAGACCTGCGCGCAAGGGGCATCGGACGGCGCGGTTACACTGGGCGGCCACGAGGTAACCATGCCCGCCGTCCTTCGCGTTGCCCTGCCGGTCCCCCTGCCGACCCTGTTCGACTATCTGCCCCCGGCGACGGGCGCGCCGTGCATCGGCAGCCGCGTGCTGGTGCCGTTCGGTCGCAGCCGGCTGGTCGGTGTGGTCACATCGATCGAACCGGCGACGGCACTGGGCGAGGACCGCCTGAAGCAGGCACTGCGCATGCTCGATGACGCGCCCCTGCTCGATGCCGAGCTGATGCAGTCGCTGGCGTGGGCCGCCGACTACTGGCTGGGTGCGCCGGGCGAAGCGTATGCGAACGCGCTGCCGCTGGCCCTGCGCGAGCCGGTGCCGCTGCCGCCGATCGGCGAGGAATACTGGTCGCTGAGCGTGGCCGGTCGCAGCGCCCACGATGCCGGCAGCCGCCGCGGCGGCAGCAAGGCGCTGCTGGCACTGCTGGTCGACGGTGCGCTCAGCGCGCAGGAGCTGACCTTGCGACTGCCCGGCTGGCGCGAGGCGGGCCGCCGGCTGGCCGGCGCCGGCCTGATCAAGCGCAGCGATCGCCCGCCGCGCCCTGACGCGTTGCCTGCCTCATTCGCGCCGCAGCTGAGCGACGAACAGCAGCACGCGGTGCATGCGGTAGCCGCCAGCCTCGGCCAGTACCAGCCGTTCCTGCTCGACGGCGTCACCGGCAGCGGCAAGACCGAGGTCTATCTGGCGCTGATCGAGCAGGTGCTGGCGCAAGGCCGGCAGGCGCTGCTGCTGGTGCCGGAAATCGGCCTCGCGCCGCAGACCGTGCGGCGCCTGCGCGAACGGCTCGGGGTGAGCGTGGAGGTGCTGCACTCCAGCCTGTCCGAGGGCGACCGCGCGCGCGCCTGGCTGCGCGCCCGTGCCGGCAGTGCGCGGGTGATCCTGGGCACCCGCTCGGCGGTATTCACGCCGCTGCCGCAGGCCGGCATCATCATCGTCGACGAGGAACACGACAGCGCGTACAAGCAGCAGGAAGGCTTTCGCTATCACGCGCGCGACCTGGCGCTGGTGCGCGCGCGCGCGCTGGGTGTACCGGTGCTGCTGGGCTCGGGCACGCCGTCGCTGGAATCGCTGGCGAACGCCGATGCCGGCCGCTATCGCACCCTGCATCTGCGTGCGCGCCCCGGCGCGATCCGGCCGCCGCAGGTGCAGATCATCGACATGCGCGCGCAGCGGCTGGAGCACGGCCTGTCGCCGGCGCTGCTGGCGGCGGTGGCCGACACCGTGGCGCGCGGCGAGCAGGCGCTGGTGTTCCGCAACCGCCGCGGCTACGCGCCGGTGCTGCTTTGCCGCAGCTGCGGCTGGCATGCGCAGTGTCCGCGTTGCGAACGTCCGCTGACCCTGCACGCCGGCCGGCGCCAGCTGCTGTGCCATCACTGCGAGCATCGGCAGCGCGTGCCCGCCGCCTGCCCCGGCTGCGGCGTCGGTGAGCTGCGGCCGCAGGGCCAGGGCACCGAGCGACTGGAGGAAGCGCTGGTCGCGCAGTTTCCGCAGCTGCCGGTGCTGCGCGTGGACCGCGAGACCACGCGTCGGCGCGACGCGTTCGAGCGGCTGCTGGCCGGCCTGCGCGACGACCAGCCGGCGATCCTGGTCGGCACCCAGATGCTGGCCAAGGGCCACGACCTGCCCAACCTCACGCTGGTGGCCATCGTGGGCGTGGACGAGGGCCTGCACAGCGTGGATTTTCGCGCCAGCGAGCGGCTGGCGCAGCTGGTGGTGCAGGTCGCCGGCCGCGCCGGCCGCGCGCGCAAGCCCGGCCGCGTGCTGCTGCAGACACACCAGCCGCAGCATCCGCTGCTGCGCAGCCTGCTGGCGCAGGGCTACGCGGCGGCCGCGCGCGAGCTGCTCGCCGAACGCCGGCAGATCCAGCTGCCGCCGTACAGTCATCAGGTACTGCTGCGCGCCGACGCGCCGCTGCGCGAGCACGTCGACGTCTTTCTTGCGGCCGCGCGCGCTGCGCTGCCGGAACAGTCCACGCTGCAGATTGCCGGGCCGATGCCGGCGCCGATGCCGCTGCGCGCGGGCCAGCATCGCGGCCAGCTGCTGCTGGAAGCGGCCAGCCGCAGCGCGCTGCACGGCATGCTGCGATCGTGGCAGCTGGCGCTGGTGGCGCTGCCGTCAGCGCGGCGGGTGCGCTGGTCGCTGGATGTCGATCCGATCGATCTGTACTGAGCCGCGGAGAGTGCGTGATCCGGCGGTGACGAAGATCAGCCCGCGTCTGGCCGCAGCGAGCCCGGCTTCACCAGCCAGCGCACCGCCAGGATGCCGAGTTCGTAGAGCAGGCACATCGGAACACCCAGCATCAGCATCGAGGTGATGTCCGGCGGCGTGATCAAGGCGGCAACCGCAAACGCGCCGACGATCGCGTAACGTCGCCCGCTGCGCAGCCGGGCCAGATCGACCACGCCCACTGCGGCGAGTATCACCACCGCCACCGGCACCTCGAAGCACAGCCCGAACGCGAAGAACATCAGCATCACGAAGTCGAGGTAGTGGGTGATGTCGGTCATCATCTCCACCCCCTGCGGCGTCACCGCGGTGAGGAAGCGAAACGCCGCCGGCAGCACCACAAAATAGGCAAACGCGCCGCCAACGTAGAACAGCACCAGCGCCGCCACCAGCAGCGGCCGGGCCAGCCGCTTCTCGTGCTTGTACAGGCCCGGGCTGACAAATGCCCACAGCTGGTACAGGATCATCGGCATGCTGATGAAAAGGGCCGTATAGAAGGCCAGTTTCAACGGCGTGAGGAACGGGCTGGTCACCTCGGTGGCGATCAGGTGCGCGCCCTGCGGCAACCGCGCCACCAGCGGCGCGGCCAGCTCCGAATAAAGCCGGTTCGCGAACGGCACCAGCGCCACCAGCACCAGCACCACGGTGGCCACCGCCCGGAGCAGGCGCGTGCGCAGTTCCAGCAGATGCGAAAACAGCCCCTGCAACCCCTCGCCTTCCGGCGCGCCGGAATCAGGCGTGCTCATGTGGCGGCTCCTGCGCTGGCGGCAGCGGACCCGGCTCGCCCAGCGCGAGCTCGGCCTGCACCGCCTCGGCCGGTTCGGCAGAACCGGCATCCAGCCGGGTCATCACAGGCGCGGCCGGGTTGATCATCGCGGCCGCCTCGACAAACGGCTGCTGCGCCTGCTGCAGGCCGCTCTTGAAGTCGGCCTGCGCCGCTTCCGCACGCGCGGCGGCCGCGCGCGCCGCGCGCTTGATCTCCTCGATTTCCAGCTCGCGCTCGACTTCGGCACGCACGTTGTCCCAGCCGCTGCGCAGCCGCCGCAGCAGTGCGCCGGCGGTGCGTGCGGCGCCGGGAAGTTTTTCCGGGCCAAGCACGATCAGCGCGATCAGCGCCAGCAGCACCATCTTGCCGAGGCTGATCTCGATCATCGCCGCGCTCCGCCCACCGCGCGCTTACTTGGATTCGCTGGAGTCGCGCTGACTCTGCGTGGTGCCGGCGGGGACATCGGCCGGCGGATCGGCGCGCAGCTGCTCGGCCGCCTTGCGCCGCGCCTCCTCTTCCTTCTGTCTGGTTTCGTCGTCGTCGCCCTGCATCGCCTTCTTGAAGCCGCGCACGGCATTGCCGAGGTCCGGCCCCATCTTGGACAACTTGCCGGTGCCGAAAACCACCAGAACGATCACCAGCAGCAGAAGCCAGTGCCAGATGCTGTCGAAACCCATAAATCACCTCGTGACGGCGCGGCAGCCATTGCTGGCACGCGCCATGGAATCAGCGGGAAGTGTACTCCTCCAGCCGATCGCGGAAGTCCACCACCGGCCCCGGCACATTGCTCACGCCGCCCTCGAAGATGCGCCGCGGCGTGACGCCGGCACCGTACACGGCCGCATTCGCGTCGTAGTCGATGCGCAGCACCGAGCCGTCCAGCGCGACGCCGGCGAACAGCCCGCGGGTGCGCGAGTAGGAGTAGATCTCGGCCTTCATCTGCGCATCGGTGGAAGCACTGGCGGTGCGCCCGACCGGACCGGCCGCCGCGGAGGCGTCAGCGCCGAGGGTGAACTTGCCGCGCACGATCGAATCCACTCCGCGCTGGGTGCGGAACACCAGCACCACGTCGGTCGATGACACGCCGGCCTGGAAGCCCACGCTGCCGCCGGTCATGGTGATGAAGCTCGGGTTGGACCAGGTGCCATCGGCGCTCTTCACCGAGATCAGGCCCTCGCCGCGGCTGCCGCCGAAGATGAAGCCGGCCTTGATCCGGTCCGGAATCACCGCGATGGCCTTGGCGTCGCGCAGCAGGTCCTGCGGAATCGCCTTGTCCGGCGCCTGCATGATCTCCTTCAGCACACGCACGGCATTGGTGGCGCGCACCAGCGGCGGATCCTCCGCATGCACGGCCATCGCCGGCAGCAGCAGGCCGATCAGCAGCAGGCGACGCAGGGATCTCTTGACCATGGACAGCTCCACGTGGGTGGGTGATGGCGGGCACGCGCCGCGGCGCGGCAGGCTTGTGGCAGACTCCGGGACTCACGCTCAGCCGCGACGTCACGATGCCAGTCAGCAGTCACTATACCGGCCTTGCCGGGTATTCCCACGACCCCGCGCGAGCCCCCGTTCAGGCTGGCGTGCTGTTGGTGAACCTCGGCACTCCGAGCGCGCCGACCGCCAAGGCGGTGCGCCCCTACCTGGCCGAATTCCTCGGCGATCCGCGGGTGATCGAATACCCGCGCTGGCTGTGGTGGCTGATCCTGCACGGGGTGATCCTGCGCGTGCGGCCCAAGCGCTCGGCGCACGCGTATGCCCGCGTGTGGACCGAGCAGGGCTCACCGCTGCGCAGCGGCAGCGAGGCGCTGGCCGGCGCGCTGCAGGCAGAGCTCGCGCGCCGCCGACCGGGGCCGATCCGGGTGGCGCTGGCGATGCGCTACGGCGAGCCGTCGGTGCGCCGGCAGATCGAGCAGCTGCAGCGCGAGGGCGTGCGCCGGCTGCTGGTGCTGCCGCTGTATCCGCAGTATTCGGCCACCTCCACCGGCTCGGTGTTCGACGCCGTGGCCGATACGCTGAAAGTGCTGCGCTGGCCGCCGGAGCTGCGCCTGATCAACGACTACCACGACGACCCGGCGCACATCGAGGCGCTGGCGCAAAACATCGAACGCTGGTGGACCGAGCACGGCCGCGGCGACAAGCTGCTGCTGTCCTTCCACGGCATTCCGGAGCGCTACCTGCGCGCGGGCGATCCGTACTTCTGTCAGTGCCACGCCACCGCGCGCCTGCTGCGCGAACGGCTGGCGCTCGATCCGGCCAACGTGCTGCTCAGCTTCCAGTCGCGCGTCGGCCGCGAGCGCTGGCTGCATCCCTACACCGACGCCACCGTGCGCGAGCTGGCCAAGGCCGGCGTGCAGCGGCTGGACGTGGTGTCGCCCGGCTTCGCGGTGGACTGCCTGGAAACACTGGAGGAGATCGCCATGCAGAACCGCGAGTTTTTCCTCACCGCCGGTGGCCGTGACCTGCGCTACATCCCCGCGCTCAACGACAGTCCCGAACAGGTCGCGGCGCTGACCGAACTGGTGCTGCGCCACACCCAGGGCTGGCCGGAGTTTGCCAGCGACTACGACGCCGATGCCGCACGCGCGCGCCAGCTGGCGGCCAAGGCACGCGCCGAGGCGATGGGCGGGCGCAGCGGTTGAAGGTACCCCCTGCCGTGAGCGGCATCGTGCTGCCCGTGCCGGCCGAACGGCGCATCGCGCTGCCCGCACTGAGCCTCGCCGCCCAGGTCTGGGGCGACGACTCCGCACCGCCGCTACTGGCCCTGCACGGCTGGCTGGACAACGCCGGCAGCTTCGCGCGGCTGGCGCCGCTGCTGGCGGCGCGCTACCGCGTGATCGCGCTGGAGCTCCCCGGCCACGGCCACTCCGGGCACCTGGCCGCGGGCGCCAGCTACCACTATGTGGAGTACGTGCGCATCGTGCTGGCGGCGGTCGAGGCGCTGGCCCTGCCGCGCTACCGGCTGCTCGGCCATTCGCTGGGTGCCGGGGTGGCCGCGCTGGTGGCCGCCGCCACCCCTGCGCGGATCGAACGGCTGCTGCTGATCGAGGGTCTGGGACCGCTCGGCGACGACGGTACGCAGACCCTGCAGCGTTTTCGCGAGGCGCTGCTGCCGCGCGGGGATCGCGCCAGGCCGCTGCGGGTTTTCCGCGACATCGAGCAGGCGATCAGTGCGCGCAGCGTGGCCAGCGGCCTGCCGGCCGAACTGGCACGGCCGATCGTCGAGCGCGGCCTGATGGAAGCCGCGGGCGGCTGGCGCTGGCGCAGCGACCCGCGACTGACCCGGCCGAGCCCGCTGCGGCTGGCCGAGAGCCAGGTCCACGCCCTGCTCGCCGGGATCGCGGCGCCCACTTCGCTGCTGCTGGCGCGGCCGGACACGCCGTATCTGCCCGGCACAGGGATGCGCCAGCGCGCCGCCTGCGTGGCGGACATCGCGGTCAGCCATCTCGACGGCGGTCATCACCTGCAGCTGGAGCAGCCGGCCGCGGTGGCCGCCTGGGTCGCCGCCGCCGGCTGACGGCACAGATGTCTGCCGCGCGCGGTTCCGCTATCGTGCACTTCCCATCGCATGCCCAAGCCCATGGATCAGTCGCCCCCTGCCGCGCCGCGCCACCGCGCCGCGCTTACCTTCATCTTCGTCACCGTGATGCTGGACATGCTGGCGTTCGGCATCATCATTCCGGTGCTGCCGCACCTGATCGTGCAGCTGATCGGCGGCAGCATTCCGCAGGCGGCGGTGTGGTCAGGCATGTTCGGCGCGCTGTTCATGCTGATGCAGTTCGTGTTCTCGCCGGTGCAGGGCGCGCTGTCGGATCGCTTCGGTCGGCGCACGGTGATCCTGATCTCCAGCTTCGGCCTCGGCGTCGACTTCATCGTGATGGCGCTGGCGCCAGCGTTGTGGCTGCTGTTCATCGGTCGCGCGGTGTCTGGCGTGTGCGCGGCAAGCTTCTCCACCGCCAATGCCTATATTGCCGACATCACGCCGAAGGAAAAGCGCGCGGCCGCGTTCGGCACGCTGGGTGCGGCGTTCGGCATCGGCTTCATCGTCGGGCCGGCACTGGGCGGCTTTCTCGGCCATCTGCATATCCGCCTGCCGTTCTGGGTGGCGGCGGGCCTGTCGCTGATCAACTTCGCCTATGGCTATTTCGTGCTGCCCGAATCGCTGCCGAAGGAAAGGCGCAGTGCACGCTTCGACTGGCGGCACGCCAACCCGTTTGGCGCGGTGGTGCTGCTGCGCCGCTACCCGCAGGTGTTCGGGCTGGCCGCCGTGTTTTTCCTGATCAATCTGGCGCAGTTTTCGCTCAATTCCACCTACGTGCTGTACACCGATTACCGCTACGGCTGGGGGCCGCAGATGGTCGGCTATACGCTGGGGCTGGTCGGGCTGTGCAGCGGCCTGGTGCAGGCGGTGCTGGTGCGCCGGCTGATGCCGCGGCTGGGCGAGCGGCGGCTGATCCTGACCGGGTTGACGCTGTGCATCGTCGGCTATGCGTTCTTCGGGCTGGCGCCGGTGGCGTGGCTGTTCGTGCTGGGCATTCCGTTCCTGTGCCTGGGCGGCCTCGCCGGGCCGCCGGCGCAGTCGCTGCTGACACAGCAGGTCGACCCGCACGAACAGGGCCGCCTGCAGGGTGCGCTGACCAGCCTGGCCAGCCTCGCGGGCATCTTCGGCCCGGCGCTGTTCGCCAACCTGTTCGCGCTGTTCATCAGCAACCACGCGCCGGTCAGGCATCTGCCGGGCGCGGCGTTCGTGCTGGCCGCGTTGCTGCTGCTGACGGCTGCCGTGCTGGCGACCCGCGTCACCCGCCCGCGCCACGGTGTGGTGATCCCGGCAACCGGCGCCATCACGCCGGCCATGCCCTTCAATGAATTTTCCAGCGAACCGCTTTCCCACGATCCACCGGAGATTTCCCGATGACCATTTCCATGTACCAGGCTTCCGTCCCCGTCTTCGTGCGCGCGCTGACCAACCTTGCCCATGTGTTGAAGAAGGGCGAAGCGCACGCCGCGGCGAAGGGCATCACCGACGAGGTGCTGCTGCAGACGCGGCTGATCCCCGACATGCTGCCGCTGGTCAGGCAGGTGCAGATCGCCGCGGACATGGCCACGCGCGGCGCCGCCCGCCTGGCCGGCGTCGAGCCGCAGGCGTTCGAGGACAACGAGACCACGCTGGCCCAGCTGCAGGCGCGCATCGAGCGCGCGCTCGCTTACGTCAAGACATTCACGCCCGCGCAGATCGACGGCAGCGAGGCGCGCGCGATCGTGCTGAAGATGCGCACCGGCGAGCTCAACTTCACCGGCCAGAACTATCTGCTGCAATTCGTGCTGCCGAACCTGTTCTTCCACTGCACCACCACCTACACGATCCTGCGCGAAGCCGGCGCCGAGCTGGGCAAGAGCGACTTCATCGGCAGCGACTAGTCGCAACGGCACCACTCGCGACGCGGCCGGTACGTGCCCGGCCGCGTTACCCATCCTGCACGCCGTGACGCACACCACTGCGTCACTTGACGTGCAGCGTCACTTCCCTGCACGCGCCGTCTGCCTGCGCAGACCTGCGCAGATCGGCACCGCCGATTGCGGCGCTCCGCGCCGGTCCGGCACGATGATCCGGCGACACCCGCGGCCGCCGGCCACGCGCAAAGTGTTATGCCCATCACAAAACGTCCGGTCGGCGACGGTGCGATACGCACCCTGATCGCTGCCTTCGCGCATGCATCGCTCGAATCTGTGACTCGCTCGACATTCCGCCCGCTGCCACTGGCTCGCTGCCTGCATCCTCCTGCATGAGCTTCCCCACTCCCCTGCGTGAGCACACAGTCATGGAACAGGTCATCGAATACATCATCGTCGGCGGTCCCGAGCATGGCCTGATCTGCCGCGCGCCGCTGCCGTCGGTGCCACCGCA
>JAJXTX010000298.1 GCA_021783385.1 Pseudomonadota bacterium | reverse complement strand
TTTGCGGTCGGCCAGATCGTCGATGTTGCCGGCGTATCGAAGGGCAAGGGCTTCCAGGGCACCATCAAGCGCTGGCATTTCAAGATGGGTGACGCCACCCACGGTAACTCGCTGTCGCATCGCGCGCCGGGTTCCATTGGTCAGCGTCAGACCCCGGGTCGCGTGTTCCCCGGCAAGAAGATGTCCGGCCACATGGGTGCGGTGAATCGCACGCAGCAGGGTCTGGAAGTGATCAAGGTCGACGCCGAGCGTCATCTGATCGCGGTGAAGGGTGCGGTGCCGGGTGCTACCGGCGGCGACGTCATCATCCGCCCGACGACGAAGAGCTGAGGAGAGACGCCATGGAACTCAATGTCATTGGCGCAACATCGCCCAACAAGCAGGCGCTCACCGTCTCCGACGAAGTGTTCGGCGGTGAGTACAAGCAGGCTCTGGTGCACCAGGTGGTCGTCGCCTATCAGGCCGGTGGTCGTGCTGGCACCCAGTCGCAGCTGTCGCGCGGCGAAATGTCCGGCACCACCAAGAAGTTCAAGAAGCAGAAGGGCGGTGGCGCCCGTCACGGTGATTACCGTGCGCCGATCTTTGTCGGCGGTGGCCGCACCTTTGCAGCCAAGCCGCGCAGCTACGAACAGAAAGTCAATCGCAAGGCTTACCGCGTTGCGATCCGTTCGATCTTCTCCGAGCTGATTCGCCAGGACCGGCTGAAGATCGTCGAAAGCTTTGGCATCGAGACGCCGAAGACCTCCGCGATGGTAGCCAAGCTGGCCGAGCTGCAGGTGTCCGGTCGAGTGCTGCTGGTGTCTGAAGATGCCTCGGAGTCGGTGTTCCTGGCCGCCCGCAACATTCCGTATATCCATGTGCTGGACGTGATGGGGCTGAACCCGGTCAGTCTGGTCGGATCGGATCACGTGGTGATGACGGTTGACGCCGTGAAGAAAGTCGAGGAGTGGCTGGCATGAACAACGAACGCATTCTCGATACGCTGCGTGCACCGCACATCTCCGAGAAATCGGCGCGTCTGGCCGAGCACAACCAGTATGTGTTCGTGGTGGCCCCTGCGGCGACCAAGGCTGATGTACGCGCTGCCGTGGAGAAGCTGTTCGACGTCAAGGTCGAGCAGGTGAACCTCGTCAACACCAAGGGCAAGGTCAAGTCGTTCCGTTTGCGCGCTGGCAGTCGTCAGGGCAAGCGCAAGGCCTATGTGCGGCTGGCCGATGGCCAGACCATTGACGTGTCCGCCAAGGCCTGAGCCAGGAGTTCTGTGAGATGGCACTAATTACCCACAAGCCGACTTCGCCGGGCCGTCGTGACGCAGTCAGCGTCCGCACGGAAGGGCTGTACAAGGGCGCGCCGTTCGCGGCGTTGACCGAGTCGCAGTCCCGCACAGGCGGTCGCAATCATCATGGCCGCATCACCGTGCGGCACCGCGGCGGTGGTCACAAGCAGGCCTACCGCATCATCGATTTCAAGCGCGACAAGGAAGGCATTGCCGCCAAGGTCGAGCGCATCGAGTATGACCCCAATCGCACCGCGCACATTGCGTTGCTTTGCTACGCCGATGGCGAGCGTCGCTACATCATTGCGCCGAAGGGCGTGGCGGTGGGTGATCGTCTGGTGTCGGGAGCCGATGCGCCGATCAAGGCCGGCAACTGCCTGCAACTGCGCAGTATCCCGATGGGCAGCACCATCCACTGCATCGAGCTTCGTCCTGGCAAGGGTGCGCAGATCGCACGCAGCGCCGGCGCCTCGGTGCAGCTGGTGGCGCGCGAGTCGGGCTACGCCACGCTGCGTCTTCGCTCTGGCGAGATGCGCCGTGTACCGGTCGAGTGCCGCGCGACGATCGGCGAAGTCGGCAACGGCGAACACAGCCTGAAGAAGCTCGGCAAGGCTGGCGCCAAGCGTTGGCTGGGTATCCGTCCCACCGTCCGTGGTGTGGTGATGAACCCGGTTGATCATCCACACGGTGGTGGTGAAGGCAAGACTTCAGGTGGACGTCATCCGGTCAGCCCCTGGGGCACGCCGGCCAAGGGCTACAAGACCCGCAACAACAAGCGCACGCAGCAGTTCATCGTGCGTCGTCGCAAGTAACAGGAAGCCGTCATGCCGCGTTCTCTGAAAAAAGGTCCATTTGTCGACCTTCACCTCGTAAAGAAGGTGGAAGCTGCGGTTTCCGCCAATAACAAGCGTCCGATCAAGACCTGGTCGCGTCGCTCGATGATCCTGCCGGAGATGGTCGGCTTGACCATCGCCATCCACAACGGCCGTCAGCACGTGCCCGTACTGATCAACGAGAACATGGTTGGGCACAAGCTCGGCGAGTTTGCGGTGACCCGTACGTTCAAGGGCCATGTCGGCGACAAGAAGGGCAAGTGATGAGCACTGAAGCCAAAGCGATCCTGCGTGGCGCCCGCATCTCGGCGCAAAAGGCACGCCTGGTGGCTGATCTGGTCCGCGGGCTTCCCGTCGGCCGGGCCAGCGACGTGCTGACCTTCACGAACAAGAAGGCCGCCATCCTTGTGCGCAAGGTGCTCCTTTCTGCCGTGGCCAACGCCGAGAATAATCTTGGTGCAGATGTTGACGATCTGAAGGTCTCCAGCATCTTCGTCGACGAAGGCCCGGCGATGAAACGCATGCACGCCCGCGCCAAAGGCCGCGGGTCGCGCATTCTCAAGCGCACCAGCCACATCACTGTGGTTGTTGGTAACTGACCGAGGATAGAGACGATGGGTCATAAAGTTCATCCCACCGGTATCCGCCTCGGCATTGCCAAGGACTGGAACTCCAAGTGGTTCGCCGGCAAGCGCGACTACGCCACCTATCTTGTGGCCGATATCAAAGTGCGCGACATGCTGAAGAAGAAGCTGGCTGCAGCCGGCATCTCCCGCATCCAGATCGAGCGTCCGGCCAAGACCGCGCGCGTGACGATTCACACTGCCCGTCCGGGCGTGGTGATCGGCAAGAAGGGTGAGGACATCGAGAAGCTGCGCAAGGAAGTCAGCGACATGATGGGCGTCCCGACGCACATCAACGTCAGCGAAGTGCGCAAGCCGGAACTCGATGCCCAGCTGGTGGCCGAGTCGATCGCGCAGCAGCTCGAACGCCGCATCATGTTCCGCCGAGCGATGAAGCGCTCGGTTGGCAACGCGATGCGCCTCGGCGCACTGGGCATCAAGATCAATGTTTCCGGCCGTCTGAACGGCGCCGAGATCGCCCGCTCCGAGTGGAGCCGCGAAGGTCGCGTGCCGCTGCATACGCTGCGTGCGGATATCGACTACGGCACCGCCGAGGCGAAGACCACCTACGGCATCATCGGCATCAAGGTATGGATCTACAAGGGCGAGATCTTCGATCTTGCCGCAGCCAGCCAGGAGTCGAAGGACGAGCCGTCCTCACCGCCGCGCCGCGAAGGTGGCGAAGGTCGTCGTAACGATTCGCGTCGCGAGGCCGGTGAAGGCCGTCGCGAGCGGACGGCCAAGTAAGGAGAGTTGCCATGTTGCAACCCAAGCGAACCAAATACCGCAA
>JAJXTX010000297.1 GCA_021783385.1 Pseudomonadota bacterium | reverse complement strand
CTTCGGATCCCAGCGGTGCTGCGCGTTGCGGAACGAGAAGATGCGCTCCTTCGCGCGCGACTTCTCCTCGTCGCGGCGGGCGCCGCCGATCGCCGCGTCGAAGGCATACTTGTCCAGCGCCTGCTTCAGCGCAGCGGTCTTCATCACATCCGTGTGCACGGTGGCGCCGTGCGTCAGCGGGGAGATGCCCTGGCGCACGCCGTCCTCGTTGATGTGCACCAGCACCTGCACATCGCCGGCCGCCGCCACCTGCTCGCGGAACGCGATCATCTCGCGGAATTTCCAAGTGGTATCCACATGCAGCAGCGGCATCGGCGGGCGGGCCGGATGGAACGCCTTGCGCAGCAGGTGCAGCAGCACCGAGGAGTCCTTGCCGATGGAGTACAGCATCACCGGCTGGCGAAAACTGGCCGCCACCTCGCGAAAGATGTGGATGCTTTCGGCTTCGAGGTCGTCGAGGTGGGAGCGTTGCTGCAAGGCAGGTTCAGTCATAAGGCCAGCGGGATCCGGTAGTCCGATCAGGCTCCTTGTCACCGCTCAAGCCGCCCGGTTCGGAGACGAGCGTCGGATATTACTACGAGCCTCGCACTGCACGGGCTCGTCTGCCATGCCTCTGGTCGGAACTGCTGGTGGTCTGCAGCCCGCAGCGGCAGGCGTTCCAATTCAGCCGTCAAGTTGCGTACCGAGATCGGAGCATGACCAGACGTGCTGGATGCACCGAACCACTCATGCCTTGCCGATCAGCGCAGTCGCTTTTGCGCGAACTTCAGCCAGCTCCAGCGGCGTCAGCTTGCCCTTGTAGCTTGCCTTGCGCGCGACCCAGTCCACGCTCTTCACCTGATCTGCAAGTACCGCACCCGGTCGTTCGCCAGCAATCGTCACCTCGAACGGATAGCCCTTGATTTGCGTTGTCATCGGGCAGCAGAGCATCAGGCTTGTCTTCACGTTGTAACTGGCCGGACTGAGAACCACGGCGGGTCGGTGACCTGCCTGCTCATGCCCGGCCTGCGGGCTGAAATACAGCCACACCACATCCCCCGCTTCGGGGACATAGCCGCGCGCCATCAAAACATTTCCTCGCCGACCGCCGCCCCGAGATCGACTTCGGCGTGCAGGTTTTCCGACGTGATGCCACCGATCAGTTGGTCGAGGTCATAGCGGTCTGGTCGGAGCGGCTCGATGATGATGCGCCCGCCTTCCTCGCGAACATCCACCGCCTGATCCAGTTGCAGGCATGCCGCCTCCATGATCCCGGTGGGGATGCGCACGGAAGCGCTGTTGCCCCACTTCTTGACTATGACTCGCATGGTTCGCCTCGCATGTTTCTTCAATGTCGATACATTAGTCGGTGCGCGACCAGCCCGCAACAAGTCGAAGGCCTCCCCGGCCGCGCCGCTCAGGCGATCACCGGATACGCCGGGTCGGCGTCCAGCGTGGCAGCGCAGACCGAGGCCAGCTCCAGCAGGCGCAGGTCCGAGCCGCGCGCGCCGACCAGCTGCAGGCCGACCGGCAGTCCGTTCGGCAACGTGCCCATCGGCAGGCTCACCGCCGGGCAGCCGGCGAGGCTGGCGAAGCTGGTGAGGTCGGCCTGCGAATCGGGCACCGGGCCGTCCAGCGCGAAGGCGCCCTGCGGCGTGGTGGGCAGCACCAGCACATCGACCTGGGCGAACAGCCGGCGCATCTTCAGCGTGGCCGCGTCGAGCACGCGATCGGCCACCGCGTAGTCGGCCGCGCTCTTGCTGCCGGCAAAGCCCAGCAGCTGGCGCAGGCGCGGCGACACCGGATGCGCCGTGTCGGCCAGGTCCGCGGCAAAGGTGCCGAGCATTTCCGCCTCCATCAGCAGCAGGCCGGCGCGGCGGGTGCGGCTGAAATCCCAGTCGGCGAAATCGACCGTGCGGCGATCGCCCAGCGCATGCCGCAGCCTGGCCATGGCCGCCTCGAACACCTCGATCACCTCCGGCTGCACGCCGACCGCCGCCAGATCCGGCAGCAGCCCCGCGCGCAGGTTGCCCGGCTCCCAGTCCGGCAGCGCGAACGCCACGCGGCGGCGGCGCGAGCGCGCATCGTCGGCGTCGTAGCCGGCCAGCACCTGCAGCAGCACCGTAAGGTCGCCCGCGCTGCGCGCCAGCAGGCCGATCGCGTCGAGCCGGCGCGCCGCCGGCACCAGCCCGCGGGCGGAGATCTCGCCGTGCGTGGGCTTCAGCGCGTACACGCCGCAATAGCTGGCCGGAATGCGGATCGAGCCCAGGCTGTCCGAGCCCACCGCCGCCACCGCCAGCCCCGCCGCCACCGCCGCCGCCGCGCCGCCGGAGGAACCGCCGGCGCTGTAACCGTGCCGGTGCGGATTGTGGGTGGCGCCGAAATGCGGGTTGTCGCAGGCCGCGCCCAGCGCGCCCTCGTCCATGTTGGTCTTGCCCACCAGCACGGCGCCGGAGGCGCGCAGCCGCACCACCACGTGGGCGTCCTGCTCCACCGGCCGCTCGCGCGTGGGCAGGCCGGCGCGGGTCGGCCAGCCGGCCATGTCGATGTTGTCCTTCAGCGCCAGCGGAATGCCGTCGAGCCGGCCGATCACGCCATCGCGGCGGCGGCGGTCGGCCATCTGCGCCTGATCCTGGAACAAGCCCGAACGCAGGTCGATGTAGGCGTTGATGTGCGGATTGATCCGCTCGATCGCCGCCTGATACACGTCGGCCAGCGCCTGCGGCTGCACCCGCCCCACCGCCAGCCAGTGCAGCAGCTGGCACAGGGTGGCGCGGCGCAGGTCGAGATCGGCGATCGGCGGCATCGAATTCATGGTGACTCCTTCGGCAATGCCCCGATTATCGCCATCGAACGCAAAACGATTGCAAGCGCGCCTGCAAAATCTGCGGCGCGGCATGCCTCGCGCCCGCGCGCGGAACTGCGAGTGGCGGCATGGTCGCAGGGCGGGCACGGCCCGCCGGCCCTTTGTGCAAGCCACGGTCTGCCGGCTCTTGCTTCGAGCGAGAGCGGCGGGCCGTGCCCGCCCTACGGGAGCACGCTGCGTAGGGCGGGCAATGCCCGCCGCTCTCATCCGCGCAAGAGCCGGTGCCGCTATTCGCCGAATGTCTGACGGCCCTGACCAGCCGGTTCGCTGACGCCCCAGTCGCTGGCATAGCGGCCCTCGCGCACGCAGCGATGAAAGCTCGAGTAGGGCCAATCGAACACGCGCGTCACGTGACCATGTTTGACCGGGTTGTAATGCAGGTAGTCCATGTGTGCGCGCAGATCCGCGTCGTCACGGATCTGGTGTTCCCAGAATCGCGCTTGCCATAGTCCGCCATCGCGTCGCGGTGCCGACGCATGCGCCATGCCGCTGTGTCGGGTGAAACCCGCTTTGATCCGCCCCCAGCGAGTGGAAAAATCGAAGTCATCGGCCGGCAGGGTCCAGATGGCATGGATGTGTTCGGGCAGCACCACCCACGCGTTGATCGAGAACGGCATGCGTCGATGCACCTCGGCCACGCTTTGCCGCAGGGTGGCGACAGCGTGGGGCGTCGCCAGCA
>JAJXTX010000296.1 GCA_021783385.1 Pseudomonadota bacterium | reverse complement strand
GCCGGTTCGGTGGTGCAGTGGCTGCGCGATGGCTTGCGGATGATAGGCGTCGCCAGTGAGTCGCAAGCTTGCGCGGAGAGCGTGCCGTCCAGTGAGGGCGTGTATCTGGTGCCGGCCTTCGTCGGGCTGGGTGCGCCGTACTGGCGCAGCGACGTGCGCGGGGCGATCTTCGGCCTCTCGCGCGGCACCCGCAAGGAACACATCGTGCGCGCGGCGCTGGAGTCGATGGCCTACCAGTCGCGTGATGTATTGGCGGCGATGCAGGCCGATGCCGGCATCCCTCTGCGCGAGTTGCGCGCGGACGGCGGCGCCATCGCCAACGACTTCATGGCGCAGTTCCAGAGCGACATGCTCGGGGTGCCGGTGCTGCGTCCACGAGTGGCCGAGATCACGGCGCTGGGGGCGGCTTATCTCGCCGGGCTGGCGGTGGGCTTCTGGGAGAGTCGCGCCGAGATTGCCGGACTATGGCGGATGGATCGCCGCTTTCAGCCGCAGATGGACGAAGCCGTGCGCGAAGGCCTGTATCGCGGTTGGCAAGACGCCGTGGCGGCGACGATCGGCTTCCGGGTCAGCTGATTCCACCTTTGGCACATGCCGCAACCCTGGATCAATCCAGCGCGTAGCCGAACTGCTCGGCGAATTCGGTGGCGAATTCTGCATAGGTGAAGCGCTGGTTCTGGGTGCCGGGGTGCTCCACCTTCAGCGCGCCCATCAGGGAGGCCATGCGCCCCACCGTCGGCCAGTCGTTGCCACGCATGATGCCGAAGATCAATCCAGCGCGGTACGCGTCGCCGCAACCGGTCGGATCGACGATCTTGCGCTCGCGTGCTGGCGGAATCTGGAACGTCTCGGCGCCCGCGCGAATGATCGAGCCGCGCGGCCCGTGTGTGACGATGTAAGCCTGCACCCGGGCGGCAATCTCGTCGGCGCTCCATCCGGTGCGCGTCTGCAGCAGCTGCGATTCGTAATCGTTGACAATCACGTAGGTCGATTTTTCGATCATCGAGCGAAACTCGTCGCCACTGAACAGCGGCATCGCCTGACCCGGATCGAAGATGAACGGCACACCGCGGACGGCGAACTCGTTCACATGCTGCAACATCGCCTCACGGCCGTCTGGCGCCACGATCGCGAAGTCGATCTGCCGGATGTCGCGCACGTGATTTTCCTGCGCGCTGGACATGGCCCCGGGATGGAAGGCGGTGATCTGGTTGTTGTCCAGATCCGTGGTGATAAAGCACTGCGGGGTGAACTGATCGTCGAACTCGCGCACGCAATCGAGCCGGATTCCGCATTGCTCCAGGTGCAGCCGATAGGGAGCAAAATCCTGGCCCACCGCGGCCACCGGCAGCGGATCGCCGCCCAGCAGCTTGAGGTTGTAGGCGATATTGCCGGCGCAGCCGCCAAATTCTCGCCGCATCCGCGGCACCAGAAACGACACATTCAGGATGTGCACCTGGTCGGGCAGGATGTGGTTCTTGAACTGATCCTGGAACACCATGATGGTGTCGTAGGCCAGCGATCCGCAGATGACGGCAGACATGATGTGCGGAAGTCCCGGAATTAAAGATGGAGTGGTCGCGGTAGCCGCGGACGGATGAACGCCGAACCGGCAGCTTCGGCCAAAGCGCGAATCGTACCGGCATCCGTCGCCGATGGCGACTTTTGCGGTGTGCCGCAGCTCATTCGGCGGCGCAGAAACTGCGCTTATCGTGGTGTTGTGCAAGGGTTTCTTAACTTTATGGTCCTTGCGCACGCGCCACGCGCTGACTAGACTGGCGAGCTTGCTTTTCAGCCCAGCCGAGACACGGCAAACCCATGTTCAAGAAGTTTCGCGGGATCTTTTCCAACGACATCTCCATCGATCTCGGCACCGCCAACACGCTGATCTATGTGCGCGGTCAGGGCATTGTGCTGAATGAACCCTCGGTGGTGGCGATTCGTCAGGATCGCGGTCCGGGTGGCCCGCGCACGATCGCCGCGGTCGGCAGCGAGGCCAAGCGCATGCTGGGCCGCACGCCGGGCAACATCGCCACGGTGCGGCCGATGAAGGATGGCGTGATCGCCGACTTCACCATGACCGAGGCGATGCTGCAGCATTTCATCAAGCAGGTGCACAAGTCGCGCTTCCTGCGTCCGAGCCCGCGCGTGCTGGTGTGCGTGCCATGCGGCTCGACCCAGGTCGAGCGGCGCGCGATCAAGGAGTCGGCCGAGGGCGCCGGTGCGCGCGACGTGTTTCTGATCGAGGAGCCGATGGCTGCGGCGATCGGCGCGGGCATCCCGGTGCACGAGGCGCGCGGGGCGATGGTGCTGGATATCGGCGGCGGCACATCGGAAGTGGCGGTGATCTCGCTCAACGGCATCGTCTACTCGCAGTCGGTGCGCGTGGGTGGCGACCGCTTCGACGAGGCGATCATCAACTACGTGCGGCGCAATCACGGCACCCTGATCGGCGAGTCCACCGCCGAACGGATCAAGATGGAAATCGGCTGCGCGTTTCCACAGGCGGACGTCAAGGAAATCCAGATCTCCGGCCGCAACCTGGCCGAAGGCGTGCCGCGCATGTTCACCATCAACTCCAACGAGATTCTGGAGGCGCTGCACGAGCCGCTCGCCGGCATCGTGGCGGCGGTGAAGTCGGCGCTGGAGCAGACCCCGCCGGAGCTGTGCTCGGACGTGGCCGAACGCGGCATCGTGCTGACCGGCGGCGGCGCGTTGTTGCGCGATCTGGATCGCCTGATCTCCGAGGAAACCGGGCTGCACGTGCAGGTGGCGGACGATCCGCTGACCTGCGTGGCGCGTGGCGGCGGCAAGGCGCTGGAGCTGATCGATCAGCACGGCAGCGATTTCTTCGCCCCCGAATAACGCGCAGTAGTCCGGGGCGGCCATGGCGCGCGCGCGCGACGAATCCTCGCCTCTGTTCGCCGGCAATGCGGCCGGCACCCTGCGACTGATCCTCTATCTCGCGCTGGCGATGGTGCTGATGGTGCTTGACCAGCGCAACGGCTGGCTCTGGCGCGTGCGCTACGCGGCCTCGGCCGTGATCGAACCGATGTACCGGCTGGCCGGGTTGCCTTCGGCGGGCATCCGCACGCTGACGGTGGCCTTTGCCGATCGCCAGCGGCTGACCGAGCAGAACCAGCGCCTGCGTGAGGATCTGCTGCTGGCGAATGCCAAGTTGAACCGGATGGCCGCCGTGGCCGAGCAGAACCAGCGTCTGAAACAGCTGCTCGATACCCGGCACAGCCTTGATCTGAACGTGCAGCTGGCGCGGGTGATCGGCGTGGACATGGGCGCCTACCGCTATCGTCTGACCTTGAATGTGGGTGCCCGCGACGGGGTCAAGCCGGGTCAGCCGGTGATCGACGCGCACGGCGTGATGGGGCAGGTGAAAGATGTGCTGCCGACCACCTCGGTGGTGATGCTGGTGACCGATCCGGAGCACGCGCTGCCGGTGGTGATCGAGCGCTCGGGCCTGCGCACGATTGCCTACGGCTCGCGCGAGGGCGACCAGCTGACGCTGCCGAACATTCCGCCCGCCGCGGATGTGCGGGTCGGCGATCATCTGCT
>JAJXTX010000295.1 GCA_021783385.1 Pseudomonadota bacterium | reverse complement strand
CTGCACGGCGACATCGTCGATCCGCAGCTGACGGTGTTTTTCGCCGGCAACCAGTTCATGGTGGTGCACGACCTGCTGGCGGCGTTCCGGCAGGCCTATCCGCAGTACCAGCGCATCTTTGTCGAGACGCTGCCGCCAGGCATCCTGGCCAGGCAGATCGAGACCGGCGCGCTGGTGATGGGCAACCTGCGCATCGCGCTGAAACCGGACGTCTTTACCGCCGGAAAGGCCTCGATCGCCGCGCACCAGAAGCAGCACGGCTGGTTTGCCGACACCTACGACTACGCGCGCAACCCGCTCGCGATCCTGGTCGCGCAGGGCAATCCGAAAGGCATCCACAGCCTGGCCGATCTCGGTCGCCCGGATGTGCGCGTGAGCATGCCGAACCCGGCGTGGGAGGGCATCGCACGGCAGATCGAGGCCAGCTACCGCAAGGCTGGCGGCGAGGCGCTGGATACCACGATCATGCACACCAAGCTGGCCGACGGCAGCACGTTTCTGACCCGCATCCACCACCGGCAGACCCCGCTGCGTGTGCTGCAGGGGGAGTCCGACGCCGGCGTGGTGTGGTCGACCGAGGCGTACTTCCAGCAGCAGATCCTGCATCATCCGGTGCAGACGGTGGCGATCCCGGCCGCGCAGAACAGCATGGCCACCTACACCGCCGCGCGCATGAAGGATGCGCCGCACGCGCAGGCCGCGAAGGATTTCCTCGCCTTCATGCAGACCCCGGCGGCGCAGGCGATCTACCGCAAGTACGACTTCCTGCCACCGCACTGAGGCGCACGGCATGATCTTCGCTCATCGCGTGATGCACGCACCGTGGTCTCTGCTGCTGCTCCTGTTGCTGGTGTCGGCACCGAGCGCCTGGGCGATCGACGCCGCTGCCATCGCGCAGCAGGGCAATGGCCGCGGCGCGCCGGCGTGCCAGGCCTGCCACGGCGCGGATGGCGGGGGCCAGCCGGCGGCGGGATTTCCGCGGCTGGCGGGCCTGAATGCGGCCTACCTGCACAAGCAACTGGACGATCTGGCCAGCGGCGCCCGCGGCAGCGCGGTAATGCAGCCCATTGCCACCGCGCTGAGCGAAGCGGAGCGCACGGCGATGGCCGGCTATTACAGCGCGCTGCCGATCCCCGCCGCGCTGGCTCGACCCGGCACGCCGATGCCGGCGACCGACAGCGTGGGCGCGCAGCTGGCCCTGCGCGGCCGGTGGTCGCAGCAGGTCCCGGCCTGCGTGCAGTGCCACGGTCCCGGCGGCGTCGGCGTGGGCGGCCACTTTCCGCCGCTGGCGGGGCAGTCGGCCACCTATATCGCGGCGCAGCTGAAGGCCTGGCAGCAGGGCACGCGCCACAACGATCCGCTGCAGCTGATGCAGCACATCAGCCATGCGCTGAGCGAACAGGACATCGCCGCGGTCGCCGGCTGGTTCGCGGCGCAGCCGCTGCCGGCAGCCGGAGCGGCGCCGTGAGGACGCATCGGCTCGGCGCGCTGGCGCTGCTGGCACTGGCGGCCTGTTCCTCGCGGGTGCCACCGGCGCCGTCTCCGGCCCCGGCGGCCAGCGCGCCGACGGCGGTCGCGGCGCGCCCGCGTGCCGTCGTCGACAGCACTGGAAAAATCTTCACGCCGCCGCCGGAATCGGCCATGCCCGCCGGTCCGTTCGGCGACGCGGTACGCCAGGGCCGCGACATCTTCGTGCACACGCGCGAGTACGCGAAGGCGTATGTCGGCAACGGCCTGCGCTGCAGCAACTGCCACCTCGACGCCGGCCGCCTCGCCCACTCGGCGCCGCTGTGGGGCGCGTATGTCGCCTATCCGCAGTACCGCCGCAAGAACGGCCACGTGAACAGTTTGGGCGAACGCATCCAGGGCTGCTTCCGCTTCAGCATGAACGGCAAGGCGCCGCCGCTGGATAGTCCCGAAATGGTGGCGCTGGAAAGCTACGCCTACTGGCTGGCAACGGGTGCGCCGGTCGGTGCCCGGCTGGCCGGCGCGGGCTATCCGAAGCAGGGTTTCAGGCCGCCGCAGCCGCCGGACTATGCGCGCGGCAAGGCGGTGTTCGTGCGCGACTGCGCGCTGTGCCACGGCGCCGACGGGCAGGGCCAGCGGGCTGCCGGCCGCGACGTGTTCCCGCCGCTGTGGGGGCCGGATTCGTTCAACTGGGGCGCCGGCATGGCGCAGCTGGACAATGCCGCCGCCTTCATCAAGGCCAACATGCCGCTGAGCCGCGGCGGCAGCCTGAGCGATCAGGACGCATGGGACGTAGCGATGTACATCGATGGCCACGAGCGTCCGCAGGATCCGCGCTACAAGGGCAATCTCGAACAAACACGCAAGCAGTACCACGACTCGCCGCTGTCGCTGTACGGCACCGTGGTGAACGGCCGCCTGCTCGGCGCGCGGCCGAGTCAGTGAAGCCGTCGTCGACGCCGGTGGTGGTGCTCGGTCCATTGGCGTTTCCGGCCGGCATCGTTGCCGTGCTGGCGGGCGTGGTGGTGACGTTCCTGATCGCGGCATGGTTGCAGCGGCGCGGCGATCGCCCGACCGAGCGCATGCTGTGGCTGCTGCTGGCGCTGGCGTTGTTCGCAGCGCGCGCGGCTTTCGTGCTGCGCTGGTGGCCGCCATATCTGGCGCAGCCGTCGAGCGTGCTGAACCTGCGCGATGGCGGCTTTTCGCCGTGGGCGGGGCTGCTCGCACTGGCCGTCGCGGCCGCGCTGATCGCATGGCGACGGCCTGCCTTGCGTGCGCCGCTGGCGTGGTCGGTCGGCGGTGGCGTACTGGTGTGGGGCTTCGCCGGCGTGGTTGCGCAGCGGCTGGGCGCCGCCAGCGACGCGCCCTTGCCGGATCTGCGGTTGCGTGACGCGGGTGGGCAGACGGTGGTGCTGCGCGATCTGCGCGGCAAGCCGATGGTGATCAACCTGTGGGCGAGCTGGTGCGGGCCGTGTCGACGCGAACTGCCGGTGCTGGCGCGGGCGCAGCGACAGCTGCCGGGCGTGCGCTTCGTGTTCGCCGATCAGGGCGAATCCGCCAGCACCGTGCGTGCGTTCCTGCGGGTGCACAAGCTTCAACTCGAGCACGTGGTGATCGATGACGGCATGCAGCTGTCGCAGCACTATGGCGCGCGGGGCTACCCCACCACGCTGTTCCTCGACGCGCAGGGCCACCTGCGCGACACGCACATGGGCGAGCTTTCGGCCGCCACGCTGGCCGAGTCGCTCGGGCACGTGACGGCGGTCGGGTCGCCCGCTTCCGGAGATCCCCATTGAGTCCAGTCGCCTTGAACACGATCACATCGAACATCACCACCGTCAGCCGCCGCACCTCGCGCCAAAGCCGCGCAGGGCGATGGCTGGTTCCGCTGCTGCTGGCACTGGCCTCCTGCGTGCAGGCGCAGGACGTGCCGGCGCCGATCCGCGCACTCGCCAGCCAGGGCGTCACGATCAAGGGTCCGCTGACGGCGCCGCCAGGCTTCAAGGGCTATGTCGGCGACTTCCGCGGGCAGCCGCTGCCGATCTACCTGCTGCCCGACGGCCAGCATGTGGTGATCGGCACCCTGCTCGACGCCAGCGGCAACGACCT
>JAJXTX010000294.1 GCA_021783385.1 Pseudomonadota bacterium | reverse complement strand
AGCGGGCCTGGGCTGCAGCGCGCAGGTGGTCCCGGCGGCCGACGCCAACACCGGCGTGCCGCGCAATTCGTATGCGGAGTTCATGGGCGGCCTGTACCGGCTGTTCAAGCCGCCGTTCGACCGCACGTTCGGCACCGGCGTCAACGAAAAGGTGGACGACTCGGTCTGGCAACGCTGGCTGGCGGACCCCGGCTACCGTTCGCCGACGCTGACGCATGCGCTGGCGCGCGGGGCGGTGTTGATGTCGATCGAGGCGGTGGTGCCGCCCGCGCCGCGGCCCGCATGAATAGCGCCAGCGGCCTTGCGCCAGCCCTCAGTGCGGCTCGACGATGTCCGCCTGCAGCGCCATGCCGGCATCCGCCGACGCCAGCGGCCGAGCCAGCGGCCGGCGGCTGATCGCGCCGTACCAGCACCATGAGAGCGCGCCGATCACGGTCAGCGCGGTGGCTCCCAGCGCCAGCTGCAGCATGCTGGCGGAGAGCAGCGGCGACAGCACGCCGGCGACCACGCTGCACAGCAGCAGGCTGGCAAACGCCTGCACCGAGGAAATGCCGCCACGCTGCTGCGGAAACCGGTCCAGCAGCAGCAGCGTGAGGGTGGGAAACGCCAGCTGCACGCCAATTCCATGCACGATCAGCGGCAGCACCGACCACGGCAGCCGCGGCGCCGCCCACACCCACGCCAGCAGCAGATGCAGGGCGCATGCCAGCAGCAGCATCGCGTAGCCGAGGTTCAGCGTGAACTGCGCGCTGCGCCGCCCGGCCAGCCGACCGGACAACCAGGCGCCGCCGACCAGGCCCAGCACCACCGGCACGAACAGCCACGGAAAGCCTTGCGCCGGCAGCCGCAGCAGGCCACGCACGATGCCCGGTGCCGAGGCGATGTACAGGAACAGCCCGGCAAAGTTGACCGAACTGGAAATCAGCAGCGGCCAGAACAGCCGGTCGCGACCGAACGCGCGATAGCTCGCCAGCAGCGGACGCGGCGCGAACGAGGTGCGCCGCTCGAGCGGGTGGCTTTCCTGCAGCAGCAAGGCCAGCGCCAGCGCCAGCAGCGCGGTGAATCCGGTCAACACCCAGAAGATGCCGTGCCAGCCGCCGAGCGGCAGCAGCAGCGCGCCGACCATCGGCGCGATCACCGGCGCCACGCCGAAAATCATCATCACGCGCGACATCAGCCGCTGCGCGGCGGCGCCCTCCAGACTGTCGCGGATCAGCGCGCGGCCCACCACCAGGCCCGCACCCGCGCACACGCCCTGCAGGGCGCGACAGCCCAGCAGCATCGCGAACGAGGTCGAGCGCGCCGCGCCGACCGAGGCCAGCGCGTATACCAGGATGCCGCCGACCATCACCGGCTTGCGCCCGATCGCATCGGAAATCGCCCCGTGGAACAGGCTCATCGCGGCGTAGGTGATCAGATACACGCTGAGCAGCTGCTGCAACGCGGCCGCATCCACCCCGAAGCGGGCGCCGATCAGCGGAAACGCCGGAAACACCGCGTCGATCGAGAACGGTCCGATCATCGACACCGCGGCCAGCAGCCAGGGCAGGCTGCGCTGCACGGTGCGCGGGGTTGCATGCATGGCGGGACGTGGCGGACAGGAAAGAGGCCGCATGAGTATAGGGCCGCCCGAGAATCCTGCGGAACGTGTGGCGCTTGACGGGCAACCGCCCCGATCGACTACGATTGAGCCTTCGGGAGATGGCATGCCTCCCGTCGCGCGCGAGCCACCGGCGTGCGCGCGACCAACCGCCTCTCACCCTTCGACGTTGAGGCTGATGATGCCTGCACCACCGGCTTCCGGCGGCGCAGGCGTGCCTGCCACCGCGGCAACCGGACACTTAACTCTGTCAGGAGACGCGCTCGTGGGGTTTACCGGATTTGTGGCAGTTGGCATCGGCGGCATGATCGGCTGCTGGTTGCGCTGGGGGCTGGGCGTGCTGCTCAACCCGTTGTTTCCCACGCTGCCGCTGGGCACGCTGGCGGCCAACTTGGCCGGCGGCCTGCTGATGGGCTGCGTGATGGGCCTGTTCGATCATTTCCAGACGCTGCCGCCAGCGCTGCGGCTGTTCGTGTTCACCGGCTTCCTCGGTGGCCTGACCACGTTCTCGACCTTTTCGGCGGAGTCCGCCACGCTGCTGCTGCGCCAGCAGTACCTGTGGTTCAGCGGCCACGTCGTGGTGCATGTCGCCGGTTCGCTGGCGATGACCGTGCTCGGCATCACGCTGACCCGCAGCCTGCTGCGCCATTGATCGGGAAAATCGCATGAATCAGGAAACCGTGCAGACCGGCGTGCATCTGAATTTCTACTGCCACCTGCGCGCCAGGCACGCCGGCATGCTGCTGTCCGAGTGGCTGCTGGCACAGGCGCGCGACCACGGCCTCGGCGGCGGCTCGGTGTTCCGCGCGATCGCCGGCTTCGGCCGCCACGGCGTGATGCACGAGGAGCAGTTCTTCGAGCTGGCCGACGATCTGCCGGTGCGGGTGGAATTTCTGCTGCGCGAGGATCAGGCCGAGCTGCTGCTGCAGCGCGTGCGTGCCGCCGGGGTCGAAGTGGTTTACGAGCGCTTGACAGCCAGCTTCGCCGTGCTGGGCAAGCGCTGATTCACACCGCGGGCTCCCTTCAACGCGAGGTCACGCATGGGCCAGGACAGTCTGAGAAACCGCGCCGGCGAACTGCTCGAACAGGCCGGCATCCGCCTCGACGGCAGCGCGCCGACCGACCTGCGGGTGCACGACCAGCGCCTGTATGCGCGCGTGTTCGCGCACGGCTCGCTCGGGCTGGGCGAGGCCTACATGGACGGCTGGTGGGATGCCGACGACCTGCCCGGCCTGTGCACCCGCCTGCTGCTGGCCGGGCTGGACCAGGAGCTGAAAACCCTCGACGCCCTGCTGGCACACCTCAAGGCGCGCTTCATCAACCTGCAGCGCGGCGAGCGTGCCTTCGAGGTGGGCAAGGTGCACTACGACCTCGGCAACGACCTGTTCCGGGCGATGCTGGGCAAGCGGCTGGTGTATTCCTGCGGCTACTGGGCGAACGCGGACAACCTCGACGACGCCCAGGCGGCCAAGCTCGACCTGGTCTGCCGCAAGCTGCAGCTGCGACCGGGACAGCGCGTGCTGGACATCGGCTGCGGCTGGGGCGAGGCGCTGAAATACGCCGCCGAACGCTACGGCGTGGCCGGCGTCGGCATCACCATCTCGCAGGAGCAGGCGGAGTACGCGCGCGCGCTGTGCGCAGGGCTGCCGATCGAGATCCGCCTGCAGGACTACCGCGATATCGACGAGCGCTTCGACGCGGTGTATTCGATCGGCATGTTCGAGCACGTCGGCGGCAGGAACTACCGCACCTATTTCGAGGCTGTGCGGCGCTGCCTGACGGTGGACGGCCTCTCGCTGCTGCACACCATCGGCAGCCACGGTGCGCCGGCGCAGCCCGATCCGTGGATCGAGAAATACATCTTCCCGAACTCGATGATCCCCGCGGCCAGCCAGGTCACCGTTGCGCTGGAGAACCTGTTCGTGATCGAGGACTGGCACAACTTCGGCGCCGACTACGACCGCACCCTGATGGCCTGGCGCGACAACGTGGA
>JAJXTX010000293.1 GCA_021783385.1 Pseudomonadota bacterium | reverse complement strand
TATTCAAGGTCACGGAAAGCCATGTCCGCACGCTCCTTTCAGGACGTCATCCAGACCCTCAATCGCTACTGGGGGAACCAGGGCTGCGTGCTGCTGCAGCCGCTCGATCTCGAGGTCGGTGCCGGCACGTTTCATCCGGCCACGTTCCTGCGCTCGCTCGGCCCGGAGCCGTGGGCGGCCGCCTATGTGCAGCCCTCGCGCCGGCCCACCGACGGTCGCTACGGCGCCAACCCGAACCGCCTGCAGCATTACTACCAGTACCAGGTGGTGATGAAGCCGAACCCGGAGAACATCCTGGAGCTGTACATCGGTTCGCTGAAGGAGCTCGGGCTCGATCCGCTGGTGCACGATCTGCGCTTCGTCGAGGACAACTGGGAGTCACCCACGCTCGGCGCCTGGGGGCTCGGCTGGGAAGTGTGGCTGAACGGCATGGAGGTGACGCAATTTACCTACTTCCAGCAAGCCGGCGGGCTGGAATGCCGGCCGGTCACCGGCGAGATCACTTACGGCCTCGAGCGTCTGGCGATGTACCTGCAGAATGTGGACAACGTCTATGACCTGATCTGGACCGAGGGCCCGCACGGCAGCGTCACCTATGGCGACGTGTTCCACCAGAACGAGGTCGAGCAGAGCACCTACAACTTCGAGCATGCCAACGTGGCCGAATTGCTGCGCTGGTTTGATGTATGCGAAGCCGAAGCCACCAAGCTGATCGCCGTCAATCTGCCGCTGCCGGCCTACGAGCAGGTGATGAAGGCCAGTCACACTTTCAATCTGCTCGATGCGCGCCGCGCGATCAGCGTCACCGAACGCCAGCGCTACATCCTGCGCGTGCGCACGCTGTCGCGCAGCGTCGCCGAAACCTATGTGGCGCAGCGCGAACGGCTCGGCTTCCCGGGACTGAAGCACGCGCTTGCCCCGAGCCGCGAGGAGTCCGCCGCATGAGCGCCGTCAAGCCGCTGTTGATCGAACTGGGCACCGAAGAGCTGCCGCCGAAGGCGCTCGACGAACTCTCCGCGGCGTTTCTGCGCGGCATCGGCGACGGCCTGGCACGGCGCGGGATCGCGGCCCAGCTCGATCTGGCCACCGCCTATGCCTCGCCTCGCCGCCTCGCCGTGCACATTCCGGGCGTGGCGGTGACCCAGCCGGAGCAGACCATCGAGCGGCGTGGCCCGGCGCTGGCGGCGGCCTACGATGCCGACGGCCAGCCCGCGAAGGCGCTGCTGGGTTTTGCGCAGTCCTGCGGCGTCGACGTCGCGCAGTTGGAAAAACTCGAGACCGACAAGGGCGCGTGGTTCGTCTACCGCGCCGTGAAAGCCGGGCAACCGCTGGCGGTGCTGCTGCCGGAGATCGTCAACGAAGCGCTGCAGGGTCTGCCGATCCCGCGCCCGATGCGTTGGGCCGATCACGACTACAGCTTCGTGCGCCCTGCGCACTGGCTGGTGATGCTGCACGGCGCCGAGATCGTCGATGGGGAGGTGCTGGGCCTGAGCAGCGGGCGCAAATCGCGCGGCCATCGCTTCATGCACCCCAAGCCGGTGCACGTGGCCGATGCCGACGGCTGGCTGGATGCGATGCGCGCCAGCAAGGTGCTGGCCGATCCCCACGAGCGTCGTCAGCACATCCGCGACCAGGTCGAACAGGCGGCCAAACGGACCGGCGGCGTGCCGCGGCTTGACGAGTCCCTGCTCGACGAGCTGGCCAATCTCACCGAATGGCCGGTGGCGATCGCCTGTACGTTCGAACGCGAGTTTCTCGAGGTGCCGGCGGAAGCGCTGGTGACCACCATGGTGACGAACCAGAAGTTCGTGCCGGTGTTCGACAGCGCCGGCCGGCTCACCGAGCACTTCATCGGCATCGCCAATATCGAAAGCGCGCAGCCGTCCGAAATCCGCAACGGCTACGAGCGGGTGATCCGGCCGCGCTTCGCCGACGCCAAGTTTTTCTGGGACGAGGATCTCAAGGCGCCGCTGGACAGCTATCAGGAGCAGCTCAAGAGCGTCACCTACCAACCGGCGCTGGGCAGCCTGTGGGACAAGAGCGTGCGGGTGGCCGAGCTGGCGCGCATCATCGCCAACCGGGTCGGCGTCGATGCGGCGCAGGCGACCCGCGCGGCGGCGTTGAGCAAGTGCGATCTGCTGACCCGCATGGTCGGCGAGTTTCCCGAGTTGCAGGGCGTGATGGGGCGCTACTACGCCAGCCATCACGGCGAAACGGCGGAAGTGGCCGCCGCACTCGACAGCTACTACCAGCCGCGCTTCGGCGGTGATGCGATCGCCACCGACCGGCTGGGCCAGGTGCTGGCGGTGGCCGAGCGGCTGGATACGCTGGCCGGCATCTTCGCGGTCGGCATGAAGCCCGGCGGCAACAAGGATCCGTTCGCGCTGCGCCGCGCCGCGCTGGGGCTGGCCCGCACGCTGATCGAGGGCGGCATGACGCTGGATCTGCGCGGCAGCCTGATCGAGGCGCTGGAGCTGCTGCCCGAGGCGGCGCTGGCCGCCGGGCTCAAGCCAGGCAAGGACGGCAAGCCGCCGCTGCTGCAAGCCGGCCCGCGCCGCGCGATCCTGCTGGAGGAGCTGTACGATTTCGTGCTCGACCGGCTGCGTGGCTACTACGCCGAGCAGGGATTCGGCAGCAATCAATTCGAAGCGGTGCTGGCGGTGCAGCCGGGCAGTCTGGCCGACTTCGATCGGCGCCTGCGCGCGGTGGCCGAGTTTGCCCGCCGACCCGAGGCGGCGAGTCTGGCCGCGGCCAACAAGCGGGTGGCCAACATCCTGCGCAAGCAGAGCGAGGAGGCTGGCGCCGTGGCAATCGGCCGCCAGGTCGACCCGGCGCATTTCGAGGCGGAGGCGGAGCGTGATCTGGCCGATGCCCTCGGCGCCGCGAAAAGCGACAGCGCGTCCGCGCTGGCTGCAGGCGAATACACCGCGGTGCTGGCGCGGCTGTCACAACTGCAGGCGCCGGTGGATGCATTCTTTGACAGCGTGCTGGTGAACGCCGACAACCCGGCCGTGCGCGCCAACCGGCTGGCCCTGCTCGGCCAGCTGAAGGCGCAGTTCGGCGCGGTCGCCGACATTGCGCTGCTCTGATTGCAGCGCGGTCCAGTTTCAGGCGATGCCGCGGCTCTGTCGGATGCGCTCGGCCAGCCGGCGATTGAACGACATCATCGCGCTGGTATCCACATGCGTGCCGCCGGGCCCGAGAATTTCGTAAAGCTCGGTCAGCAGGTCGGGGTTCTCGGCCAGCGTCAGCGGACTGTCCGACAACTCCAGCTCCGACTGCAGGATCTGCATCGCGGTGGTCAGGCGATGCGTGTCCACACCGGAGTCCTGCGTGGCGGGCGCGTGGGTGGTCACTGCGCTCAATCGCGTGCGCGGCCGCTGCGAGGAGGCCATTTCGCTGGTGTACTGATCCTCGCGCGTATTCGCGCTGGGATCGACCTGGATGGCCCCCTCACCCGCCACCAGCCACACCAGCGAGATGCCCAGCGTGCGCGCCAGGGTCACGCAGCGTGCTCGTGATGGGTCGGTGTTGCCGTCGCGCCAGCTGCGCACCACGCCCTCGGAGAAGCCGCACATGCGGGCAATCTCGGTAGCGCTGCCGAC
>JAJXTX010000292.1 GCA_021783385.1 Pseudomonadota bacterium | reverse complement strand
TCAGCCAGCACGGCGGCGGCGCCCGCGTCAAGCAGCATGCATGACATGGGCAACATGCCCGGCATGGATCACGCCGCCATGCCGGCCGCCGCCCAGCCCCCGGCCGCGCCTGCCGCGCACGACATGGAGGACATGGGCGACATGTCAGGCATGGATCACGCCAGCATGCCCGGCATGGATCACGGCGCCGCCAAAGGCGCTGCCGACGCGGGCATGGGGGGTATGGCCGGCATGAACATGGGCCCGATGCAGGGCGGCGACGCGCCGGTCAACGCGCGCAGCCCGGACTATTCCGATGGCGTCGGCTACGGCTCGATGCAGGGCATGGAGATGGCCGACAACGCGCCGCTGGGCAGGCTGCTGATCGACCAGCTGGAAACGTTCCACGGCCGTGATGGCAGCGGCCAGCGCTGGGAGGTCGAGGCCTGGTATGGCAACGACAGCAACAAGCTGTGGCTGCGCAGCGAGGGCGATCGCCGCCGCGGCGCGCTGGAAGAGGGCGACGTCGAAGCCTTCTGGAACCACGCCGTCGCGCCCTATTGGAGCGCCCAGCTGGGCGTGCGGCAGGATCTCGGCGCCGGCCCTGGCCGCAGCTGGGCCGCGTTCGGCGTGCAGGGTCTGGCGCCGTACTGGTTCGAGCTGGAGGCCACCGGCTACGTGGGTCAGGCCGGCCGCACTGCGGCGCGGCTGCGCGTCACCTACGAGCTGCTGCTGACGCAGCGGCTGATCATTCAACCGGACGCGGAGATCAATCTCTACGGCCGCAACGATCCGCAGCGCCGCATCGGCAACGGCGTGTCGGACGTGCAGCTGGGCCTGCGCCTGCGCTATGAGATCCGCCGCCAGTTCGCGCCGTACATCGGAGTGAACTGGGTGCGCCGCGTCGGCACCACGGCCGGCTACGCGCGGCAGGATCATCAACCCGTGTTCGACCCGCAGCTCGTCGCGGGCCTGCGTCTCTGGTTCTGAGGGGAGTCCACCATGAAGCAACACATCAGGCACCACAGCATCACCGTCGTCGCCGTGCTCGCCATCCTGGCCGCCGGTGCCGGCGTGTTCGTCTATTCCGGCCTGTACAACATCGGTGCCGACGATCCTCACACCAGGCCGGTGTTCGCGCTGCTGCAGACGCTGCGCGACCGCTCCATCCAGATGCGCTCGCGCGACATCGCCGTGCCCGACCTGCAGGACCCGCAGCTGATCCTGAAGGGCGCCGGCCAGTATGCGGCGATGTGCACCGACTGCCATCTCAATCCCGGCATGACCGATTCGGAGATCCGTCCGGGCCTGTATCCGCAGCCGCCGAACCTGTCACAGGTGCGGCTGGACCCGCGGGTGGTGTTCTGGACCATCAAGCACGGCATCAAGATGAGCGCGATGCCGGCATGGGGCTTCAGCCACGATGACGCCACCATCTGGAGCATGGTCGCGTTCGTGCAGAAACTGCCGGGCATGACCCCTGCCGAATACAAGGCGATCGTGGCCAAGGCCCCGCCGGACGAGGACATGAAAATGCCGATGGGCATGGCCACCGGCGCAACCGCCGCACCCGGCCACAGCCACAGCCACGCCGTCGCGTCGCCGGACGATCACGCGCACGCGGAGGCGGCGGCGCCGGCGGACGCGCATGCTGCGGCATCCGAGGCCCCGATCTCGCTGGATGGCCTGAAGCCGAAGGCGGCGCCGCAGGCCGAAGCCGTGGCCGAGGCGTTCCACGCCGCGCTGCAGAAGGGCGACCGCGCCGCGGTGCTGGCCCTGCTGGCGCCGGACGTCAGCATCAGCGAGGACAGCCAGGTGCAGTCGCGCGCGGCCTATGCGAGCGGACACCTGGGCGAGGACATCGCATTCCTGCATGACGCGCGGATCATGCCGGTATCGCTCGCGTCGCTGCCGATGGGCGACACCGCGATGGTCGGCAGCGAGAGCGACATCACCACCACCGTCGACGGCAAGTCGAGCACGCTGCGCAGCCGCGAGCTGCTGAAGCTGAGAAAAGTCGGCAAGCAGTGGCAGATCGTGGCGATCCAGTGGCAGTCTGCACCGGCGCCGGTCCGGTGACGATCGGCACACGGCTTGATCGACATCAATTCACCCGCCCGCGCCCGGTGTAGATTACACGCATGGTCCGATCCTTCCGCCTGCGCTGCCGCACGCGTCGCCGCCTTATCTGGCTGGTGACGCTGCTGCTGCTGTGGCAGCAGGTGGCGCTGGCAGCCTACGTCTGCCCGCAGCCCGCTGCGGCCGCCGCGGTGGCTTCCCGCATGGCGATGACGCGCACCGGCTGCATGAGCCGGATGCCGATGGGCCATCACGATCTGGCCTGCGCGGAGCACTGCGCCGCGGCGCCGTCGGCGCAGCCGGATGCGCGCGCACCGAACGTGCCGGCATCGCTGCTGTCAGTGCTGCCGCCGCCGGCATTGGCCGTCACTCGGCTTCCCGGCCGCGCACAGCCGTTGCCCAGCTGCGGGCGCCTGGCGGCGGCATCGCCACCGTCCCGATTGCGTTTCTGCACACTGCTGATCTAGCCCGTCACGCGCTGCGAAGCGTGATGGCGTTGTGCCCGCACGGGTGCAACGCGGACTGGATCATTGGAGTGCACGATCATGTGGTTTCCCCTTTTTGCCCGCCGCCGTGGCGCGTGGGTTGTGACGGCCGTGCTGGTCGTGTGCGTCGGCATGCCGGCGCATGCCGGTGAAGCGCCGCTGACGCTGGCCGCCGCGGTTGAACGCGGGGTCGCGCGGGCGCCGCTGATGACCGCCCGCGACGCCGACATCGACGCCTCACGCCAGGAGGCCATGCGTGCCGGGCGGCTGCCCGATCCCACGCTGACCTTTGGCGTGACCAACTTTCCGGTGACTTCGCCGGGCGCCTTCAGCCTGCGCTCGGATCCCACCACGACGCGCGACATCGGCGTGACCCAAGCGATCCCCTCGCGCGCGGCGCGTGCCGCCGAGCGCCAGCTGGCCAGCGCGCAGATCGACGCGGCGGATGCGAATCGCGTGGCCACCGCGCAGAGCGTGCAGGAGCGCATCGCCGATGCCTGGATCGGCGTGTGGGTCGCCGGGCAGCAGCGCGACCTGCTGCGCCAGTTGCGCAGCGAAGGTGAACTGGCGGTGCGCGTGACCGAGGCACGCCTGCGCGGAGGCACAGGGGGTGCCGTCGATGCGCTGGCGGCCAAGGCCGAAGTCGCCACGCTGGAAAATCGTCTGGCAGCTGCCGACGCCGATCTCGCTGCGGCACAGGCCAGCCTGCAGCGCTGGGTGGGTTCCGCCAGCATCTCGCTTGCCGAGGCGCCGGATTTTGGCCGGCTGCCGGTGGCGCCGGATGCGCTTGAACACGCCATCGACCAGCAGGCACCGATGCAGGCCTGGGCCGCGCGCGAACAGGTGGCGCAGGCCGCGCTCGAGCAGGCACGTGCGGCCACGCACCCCGACTGGAGCGTGAGTGCCATCTACGGCAAGCGGGCGCCGGGTCTGTCGGACATGGTGATGCTGCAGGTTGGCGTCAGCCTGCCGCTGTTCACCCGCAACCGGCAGGATCGCGGCATCAGCGCCAGGCAGGCGCAGCGCGACGCCGTGCAGGCCGAGCACGAGGATGCGCGTCGCGCCCAGCGCGAAGCGGT
>JAJXTX010000291.1 GCA_021783385.1 Pseudomonadota bacterium | reverse complement strand
CCGAGAGCAGCTCCGGCATCGACGCCAATGCCAATGACGACGCGCCGGTGGTGAAGTTCGTCAACAAGATCCTGGTCGACGCGATCCGCCGCGGCGCTTCGGACATCCACTTCGAGCCGTTCGAGACCCAGTACCGGGTGCGCCTGCGCATGGACGGCATGCTCAAGGCCGTGGCCAGCCCGCCGATGAAAATGGCCAACCGCATCTCCTCGCGCATCAAGGTGATGGCGCAGCTGGACATCGCCGAAAAGCGGGTGCCGCAGGACGGCCGCATCAAGCTCAATCTCTCCAAGACCCGCGCGATCGACTTTCGCGTGAGCTCGCTGCCCACCCTGTTCGGCGAGAAGATCGTGCTGCGCATCCTGGACGGCTCGTCGGCCAAGATCGGCATCGAGAAGCTCGGCTACGAGCCGGACCAGCAGAAGCTCTACATCGACGCCATCCACAAGCCCTACGGCATGGTGCTGGTCACCGGCCCCACCGGCTCGGGCAAGACGGTGTCGCTGTACACCGGCCTGAACATGCTCAATACCGCCGAGCGCAACATCTCGACGGTGGAAGACCCGGTGGAAATCCGCGTCGAGGGCATCAACCAGGTGCAGCAGAACGTCAAGCGCGGCATGACCTTCGCCAGCGCGTTGCGCTCGTTCCTGCGCCAGGATCCGGACGTGATCATGGTCGGCGAGATCCGCGACCTGGAAACCGCCGAGATCGCCATCAAGGCCGCGCAGACCGGCCACATGGTGCTCTCCACGCTGCACACCAACGATGCCCCGCAGACCATCGCGCGCCTGATGAACATGGGCATCGCGCCGTACAACATCACCTCGTCGGTGACGCTGATCATCGCCCAGCGCCTGGCCCGGCGCCTGCATGACTGCAAGAAGCCGCAGGAGCTGGCGCCGCAGGTGCTGCTGGCCGCGGGCTTCACCCAGGCGGACATCGACGCCGGCCTGACCGTCTACCAGGCGGTCGGCTGCGACGGCTGCAACGAAGGCTACAAGGGCCGCGTCGGCCTCTACCAGGTGATGCCGATGCTGGAAGACATCCAGAAGATCATCCTGAAGGGCGGCAACGCGTTGCAGATCGCCGAGGTGGCCAAGGCGGCCGGGATCAACGACCTGCGCGCGTCGGCCCTGCTCAAGGTGAAAAACGGGCTGACCAGCCTCGCCGAGATCGACCGGGTAACCAAGGACTGACCCGCGCGCCCCGGCGGACGCAGCGCTCAACTTGCGCTCGGCGCCACGGTTTGAGGCTGGGGAAGTAGCATAAGCTGTAGGACGAGTTTGTCAGTCGCCCGGGTCGGGCGGATCGGGACTGAATCACTGGGGGAAGAGGCTCATGGCCACCGCTACCGCAAACAAGGCGCGCGCGCTGGGCGCACAGCGCGCCGAAGTCAGCAAGCTGACCACCTACGAATGGGTGGCGCTGGACAAGCGCGGCAAGCGCATGAAAGGCGACATGCCGTCGAAAAACGCCTCGCTGGTGAAGGCCGAGCTGCGCCGCCAGGGCATGAACCCGCAAACCGTGCGCGAACGCTCCAAGCCGCTGTTCGGCGCCACCGGCAGCACGGTCAAACCGCAGGATGTGGCCATCTTCAGTCGCCAGATCGCCACCATGATGGCCTCCGGCGTGCCGATGGTGCAGGCGTTCGACATCATTGCCGACGGCCAGAAAAACGTCCGCTTCAAGAACATCCTGCTCGACGTGAAGCAGAACATCGAGGGCGGCGCGTCGCTGCACGAGGCGCTGGGCCACTACCCGGTGCAATTCGACGAGCTGTACTGCAACCTGGTGCACGCCGGCGAAACCTCCGGCGTGCTGGACACGGTGCTGGACACGGTGGCCACCTACAAGGAGCGCACCGAGGCGATCAAGAAGAAGATCAAGAAGGCGCTGTTCTACCCGATGATGGTGCTGGCGGTGGTGTTCATGGTCGTGCTGATCATGCTGCTGTTCGTGGTGCCGGTGTTCGCGAAAACCTTCCAGGACGCCGGCGCCCAGTTGCCGGCACCGACCCAGCTGCTGGTCACCGCCTCGGAGTTCATGCAGAGCTACTGGTGGATCGTGATCGGCGTGATCGTGGGCGGCATCACCGCGCTGATCCTCGCCAAGAAGCGCTCGCCGAAATTCGCCCACTTCCTCGACCGCATGGCGCTGAAGATGCCGGTGATGGGCAATATCGTGCGCAACTCCGCGATCGCCCGCTTCGCGCGCACGCTCGGCGTCACCTTCCGCGCCGGCGTGCCGCTGGTCGAGGCGCTGGACGCGGTGGCCGGCGCCACCGGCAGCATCGTCTACGGCGACGCCGTGCGCCAGATGCGCGAGGACATCGCGGTCGGCCACCAGCTGCAGCTGGCGATGAAGCAGACCAGCCTGTTCCCCAACATGGTGGTGCAGATGACCGCCATTGGCGAGGAGTCCGGCGCGCTGGACCACATGCTGTTCAAGGTGGCCGAGTTCTACGAGGAAGAGGTCAGCAACGCGGTCGACACGCTGTCCACCCTGCTCGAACCGATCATCATGGTGGTGCTCGGCACCCTGGTCGGCGGCATGGTGATCGCGCTGTACCTGCCGATCTTCAAGCTGGCCGGCACGTTCTAGCGCAGATATCCGCCACGCTTCGTGGGACGGACACTGCCCGCCGCTGTGGCTCCACCACCCGACTCACCAAAAACCAAAAGCCGGCGGGCATGGCCCGCCCTACAAAACAGGCCCGGTGCGTGGCGCATCGAGCGCCGCGCTTCGTAGGGCGGGCACTACCCGCCGTTCCTGCTTCAAGGCGCAAGGCCAACGCATGCTCGAACTTCCTGTGGTTTTCTGGATTGCCGTCGCCGGCGTGCTCGGCCTGCTGGTAGGCAGTTTCCTCAACGTGGTGATCCTGCGGCTGCCCGAGCGGATGGCGGCGGCGTGGCGCCAGGAGGCGCGCGACGTGCTGGAGCTGGAGGCCGACCCTGCGCCGCTGCCGCCAGGCATCGTGCGCGAACCGTCGCACTGCCCGCAGTGCAGGCATCCGCTGTCGGCGCGGGACAATATCCCGCTGTTCGGCTGGCTGCTGCTGCGCGGCCGCTGCCGCTACTGCCGCGAAAAAATCTCGATCCAGTATCCGCTGGTGGAGCTGCTCAGCGGCGTGCTGAGCGCCGTCGTCGTATGGAAATTCGGCCCCTCGTGGGCCGCGGCGGCGGGGCTGGCGCTGACCTGGACGCTGATCGCGCTGTCCGGCATCGACCTGCGCACCCAGCTGCTGCCTGACCAATTGACGCTGCCGCTGCTGTGGCTGGGCCTGCTGCTGGCGCTGTTGCCGATGTTCGTCAGCGCCCCGTCGGCGATCATCGGCGCCGCCATCGGCTATCTCAGCCTGTGGAGCGTGTACTGGCTGTTCAAGCTGCTCACCGGCAAGGAGGGCATGGGCTACGGCGACTTCAAGCTGCTGGCGGCACTCGGCGCGTGGATGGGACCGGTCTCGCTGCTGCCGATGATTCTGCTGTCGTCGCTGATCGGTGCGCTGGTGGGTGGCAGCCTGATCGTGCTGCGCCGGCATCAGCGCGAGCTGCCGATGCCGTTCGGCCCCTTCATCGCGGCCGCCGGCTGGGTCTGGTTCGTGGCCGGTGACGGACTGCTGCGC
>JAJXTX010000290.1 GCA_021783385.1 Pseudomonadota bacterium | reverse complement strand
GCGAGCACGCCGCGCGGGCCTGCTGCAGAAACGCCTCGCTGCCCTGGAAAAAATCGCTGTCGGTCAGCACCGACAGGCAGGCGGCACCGCCGGCCTCATAGCTGCGTGCAATCGCGGCCGGATCGAACACTGCGCGGATCACGCCCTTGCTCGGGCTGGCCTTCTTCACTTCGGCGATCACCGCCGGCAGGCCGGCGGCGATCTTCGCCTCGATCGCCGCCGCGAAGCCGCGGGTATCGGGCAGTCCGGCGATGCGCGCGGAAAGCTCGGCCTGCGGCAGCTGCACGCGGCGCTCGGCAATCTCCTCCGCCTTGCGGGCAAGAATGCGATTGAGGATATCGGTCATGCCATCTCACTCGTTGATGTAGGAGCGCACCCTGTGCGCGATTGCTCTTGATGGTCACGCAAAAAGCCTTCGCGCACAGGGTGCGCTCCTACGGAGAGGCAAGCCGCTGCGTGGTCGCCACGAAGGCCTGCATTTTCGCATGTGCGGCACCGCTGGCAATCGTCGCGCGCGCCAACTCGATGCCGTCGTCGATGGCATCGACCACGTTGGCCGCGTACAGCGCGGCGCCGGCATTCAGGCAGACGATGTCGTGCGGTACGCCACGCTGGCCGCACAGCGCCTCCAGCAGCATCGTCTTCGACTCCTCGGCATTCTCCACCCTGAGGTTGCGGCTGGAGGCCATCGCCAGGCCGTACTGCTCGGGCTCGATCTCGTACTCATGCACCTCGCCGTGGCGCAGCTCGCCCACCAGCGTCGCCGCGCCCAGCGAAATCTCGTCCATGCCGTCGCGCCCCCACACCACCAGCGCGTGGCGCGCGCCCAGCGCCTGCAGCACGCGCACCTGGATGCCGACCAGATCCGGATGGAACACGCCCATCAGGATGTTCGGCGCGTCGGCCGGGTTGGTCAGCGGACCGAGGATGTTGAACAGCGTGCGCACGCCCATCTCCTTGCGCACCGGCGCCACCACCTTCATCGCCGGGTGATGGTTCGGCGCAAACATGAAGCCGATATCGGTCTCGGCCATGCATTGCGCCACCTGCGCCGGCATGAGGTCGATCGAGGCACCGAGCGCCTCCAGCACGTCCGCACTGCCGGATTTCGACGACACGCTGCGGCCGCCGTGCTTGGCCACGCGCGCGCCGCCCGCTGCCGCCACGAACATCGACGCGGTGGAGATGTTGAAGCTCGACGCGCCGTCGCCGCCGGTGCCGACGATATCCAGCAGGTGCTCGTTGTCTGCCGCCGCACCGACCAGCGGCACCTTCGCCGCCAGCTCGCGCATCACGCGCGCCGCGCCGGTGATCTCGCCGATGGTTTCCTTCTTCACGCGCAGCCCGGTGATGATCGCCGCGGTCATCAGCGGACTCACCTCACCGCGCATGATCTGGCGCATCAGCGCGATCATCTCGTCGTGGAAAATCTCGCGATGCTCGATCGTGCGCTGCAGCGCTTCCTGCGGCGTGATCGTGATGTCCCGACCGTGCTTGCTACTCACGTCCGCACTCATGCGGCCAGCCGCAGCGGCAGACCGAGGAAATTGCGCAGCAGATCGTGGCCGTGCTGGGTCAGGATCGATTCGGGGTGGAACTGCACGCCCTCGACCGGCAGCGTCTTGTGGCGCAGACCCATGATCTCGTCGAGCGAGCCATCGGGATTCTCCGTCCACGCCGTGACTTCCAGGCAATCCGGCAGCGACGCCTGCTCGACCACCAGCGAGTGGTAGCGCGTCGCCTCGAACGGATCGGGCAGCCCGGCGAACACGCCGTGCCCGCGATGGCGCACCGGCGAAGTCTTGCCGTGCATGATCTGCTTCGCGCGGATCACCTTGCCGCCAAACACCTGGCCGATCGCCTGATGGCCAAGGCACACACCGAACACCGGGATCTCCCCGGCCAGCTCGCGCAGCACGTCCAGCGACACGCCCGAATCGTCCGGTGTACCCGGCCCCGGCGAAATCATGATGTGCGAGGGCCGCAGCGCGCGGATACCAGCCACGTCCAGCGCATCGTTGCGCACCACCTTCACCGCCTGCCCCAGCTCACCCAGGTACTGCACGAGGTTGAAGGTGAAGCTGTCGTAGTTGTCGATCATCAGCAGCATGGCGGCACGTCGGCTCTGGTGTTGAAAGCGAGCCTCGATGATAGCCGCACCAGCAGACGGATGCCGCGGCGTCTGAACCCGCGTCACTTGCCGGCTCCCGGACCGAACCCAGCATCACCGGATCGCCGCCTCCCGCTGCGATCGCTTGCATGCCGGCATGCCGTTGTCAGACTGCCAGCACCGGTTCGTCTGCGGCAGCCGCGCCGGCCGCGGCTGGGAACAGCACCGCATTGCTGGTGACTGCCGCCTCGGCTGCCGATGCCATGGACGGATCCACCCCAAGCTCCGCTTTGCGTTCGTGCGCCAGCGCTTGATTCGGTGCCGTCGGCCCATCCTTTTTCGCCTTGCGCAGCGCAACAAGCATGCGCAGGTTACGCTCGATCTCGGCAATCGACATCGGAAAAAAGGCGTCGTCGCGGTCGCTGACCGACCACCGGCGCATCCGGCTCAAATCGATCGATATCTGCGCGGCATGCAGCGCCTCGAGCAATTCGGCCATATCCAGCTCCGCCGTCTCGCAAATCAACCGCCACAGCCAGTTCATCCTCTGCGGGTCTGTCGCCCGGTTTAGCGGAGGGCGCCGATAAGGCTGCCGGCTCAGGTCGGATGCGTTCATGGCAGATGTTCCGGGAAGGGCCTATTGCGGCATAACGGCAACCTTCCGGCGATCTTGAATCCGGCGTGGAGCGTCGTGGCTTCACGCCCCCAGCAGAAACGTCACAGCCCCTTCGCCGCCTGCGCCACCGCGCGGAACAGTGCGCGGCCCTTGCTCATCGTCTCCTCCCACTCGGTGGCGGGATCGGAGTCGTAGACGATGCCGGCACCGGCCTGCACATGCAGACGGCCGTTCTGGATCACCGCGGTGCGGATCGCGATGGCGGTGTCCGCATCGCCCCACCAGCCGATCCAGCCGATCGCGCCGGCGTAGATGTTGCGCTTGTAAGGCTCCAGCTCCTGGATGATCTCCAGCGCGCGGATCTTCGGGGCACCGCTCAGCGTGCCGGCCGGGAAGGTGGCCTTCAGCACATCCATGTAGGACAGCCCGGCGCGCGCGGTGCCCTGCACCTGCGAGACGATGTGCATCACGTGCGAGTAGCGCTCCACCGCGAACGACTCGCTCACTTCCACCGTGCCGGTTTCGCTGATGCGGCCGATGTCGTTGCGGCCCAGATCGATCAGCATCACGTGCTCGGCGCGCTCCTTCGGATCGGCCAGCAGCTCCGCTTCCAGCGCCTGGTCCTCCGCCTCGGTGGCGCCGCGCCGGCGCGTGCCGGCGAGCGGACGCACGACCACCTTGCCGTCCTTCAGCCGCGCCAGGATTTCCGGCGAGGAGCCGACGATCTGGGTCTCGCCGAGGTCGACGAAGTACATGTACGGCGACGGGTTCAACGCCCGCAGCGCGCGGTACACGTCCACCGGGCGCGCGTTGAAGCCCACGCTGAGTCGCTGCGACGGCACCACCTGGAAGATGTCGCCGGCGCGGATGTATTCCTTCGCCTTCTCCACCATCGCCTCGAATT
>JAJXTX010000289.1 GCA_021783385.1 Pseudomonadota bacterium | reverse complement strand
GGTACGTGATTGCCTCGATCCCCTCGTTTCTGGAGAAGAAGGCGTACAACGCGGTCGAGACCTATACGCTGGAGCCGAACGGCCAGATCGCCACGGTGTTCCGCTACCGCAACAGCGGTTTCACCACCCCGCTGAAGACGATCCACTCCACCGGTTTCGTCACCCCGGGTACCCATGACGCGGTGTGGGGAGTGCAGCTGATCTGGCCGATCAAGGCGCAGTACATCGTGGCGTATCTGGACCCGCAGTACAGCCAGACCATCATCGCGCGCGACAAGCGCGACTATGTGTGGATCATGGCGCGCACGCCGACCATCCCGGCCGCCGACTACGACGCGCTGGTGGCGCGGGTGAAGGCGATGGGCTACAACATCGGCGACCTGCGCAAGGTGCCGCAGTCGTGGCCGGAGTCCACCGCGCAATGAGCGCGGGGGCAGCCGGGCTGGCCTGGGCCCGCGCCTTCCCTGACGCAGGAACCGGTGCCGATGACGGCCATGCCATCGCTTGCTGAACACGAAGTCACCGCCCAGGCCGCGCCGCTGGCGGCCTTCATGGCCTCGCACCGGCGCCTGTTCGTGCTCACCGGCGCCGGCTGCAGCACGGATTCGGGCATACCCGACTACCGGGACGCGCGCGGCGAGTGGAAGCGCGCGCCGCCAATGACCTACCAGGCATTCGTCGGCGCCGCGGCGACGCGCCAGCGCTACTGGGCGCGCAGCCTGATCGGCTGGCGCCGCTTCCATCGCGCCGCACCGAACGCCGCGCACCGCGCGCTGGTGCGGCTGGAGCAGCAGGGCCGAGTGACCCTGCTGCTGACGCAGAATGTCGACCGCCTGCACCAGGCCGCCGGCAGCCGCGCCGTGATCGACCTGCACGGCCGGCTCGATCGGGTGCGCTGCCTCGGCTGCGAACGGCAGCAACCGCGCGACGATTTCCAGGCCCGGCTGATCCGCTGTAACCCCGCCTGGGCGCTGCGCGATGCCGCCGATGCGCCCGATGGCGATGCCGATCTGGACGAGCAGGATTTTTCCGGCTTCCAGGTCCCGCCCTGTCTTCACTGCGGCGGCGTGCTGAAGCCCGACGTGGTGTTCTTCGGCGAAAACGTGCCGCGCGAGCGGGTGGCTGCCGGCATGCAGGCGCTGGCCGAAGCCGATGCCGTGCTGGTGCTGGGTTCCTCGCTGATGGTGTATTCCGGCTACCGCTTCGTGCACGCCGCCGCCCAGGCGGGCAAGCCGATCGCCGCGGTCAACCTGGGCCGCACCCGTGCCGATCCGCTGCTGAGCCTGAAGCTGGAACTGCCGTGCGCGCAGGCGCTGGCGCTTCTCTGACGCACCCGCTCAGCGGCGGGCGCGGAAAAAATCGCGCAGCAGCGCCGCGGATTCCTCCGCCAGCAGGCCACCGGCTACCGCGATGCGGTGATTGTGGCGCGCGTCGATCAACGTATCGAACACGCTGCCGGCGGCGCCGGTCTTGGGCTCGACCGCCGCGTACACCACCCGCGCGAGCCGCGCATGCACCATCGCCATTGCGCACATCGCACAAGGCTCCAGCGTCACGTAGAGCGTGGCGCCGGACAGCCGGTGATTGGCCAGCCGCTCGCCCGCCGCACGCAGCGCCATGATCTCGGCGTGCGCGGTCGGATCGTGCAGGGTGATGTTGCGGTTCCAGCCCAGCCCCAGCACCTGTCCGTCCAGCACCAGCACCGCGCCCACCGGCACTTCGTTCTCCGCATCACGCGCATGCGCCGCCAGCTGCAGCGCGTGGCGCATGTGCTGCGCGTCCTCCGCGGAAAACACGCCGGGCAGTTCGGGCGCTAGATCGGTCATGCGCTGTACCAGCTTACTCCCACTCGATCGTCGCCGGCGGCTTGCCGCTGATGTCGTAGACCACGCGCGACACGCCGCGCAGTTCGTTGATGATGCGGTTGGACACCCTGCCAAGAAACTCGTACGGCAGATGCGCCCAGTGCGCGGTCATGAAGTCGATTGTCTCCACCGCGCGCAGCGCGATCACCCACTCGTAGGCGCGCGCGTCGCCCACGACGCCGACCGACTTCACCGGCAGGAACACCGCGAACGCCTGGCTGGTCTTGTCGTACAGGTCGGCCTGGCGCAGTTCGTCAATGAAGATGGCATCGGCGCGGGCGAGCAGCTCCGCGTATTCGCGCTTCACCTCGCCGAGGATGCGCACGCCGAGGCCCGGGCCGGGGAACGGATGGCGATACACCATCGTGCGCGGCAGGCCGAGCTCGACGCCGATGCGGCGCACCTCGTCCTTGAACAGTTCGCGCAGCGGCTCGACCAGCTTCAGCTTCATGTGCGCCGGCAGGCCGCCCACGTTGTGATGGCTCTTGATCACGTGGGCCTTGCCGGTCTTGCTGCCGGCGGATTCGATCACGTCCGGATAAATCGTGCCCTGCGCCAGCCACTTCACCGCGCCGGCACCGCCGGCGGTGAGCCGGGCCGACTCCTCGTCGAAGATCTCCACGAACAGGCCGCCGATGATCTTGCGTTTGGCCTCGGGGTCGGCCACGCCTGTCAGCGCGGCGAAGTAGCGGTCGGCCGCATCGACGCGGATCACCTTGACGCCCATGTGCTCGGCCATGGTGGCCATCACCTGGTCGCCCTCCTGCCAGCGCAGCAGGCCGGTGTCGACGAACACGCAGGTCAGCTGGCTGCCGATCGCGCGGTGCAGCAGCGCGGCGACCACCGAGGAATCCACGCCGCCGGACAGGCCCAGCAGCACGTGATCACCGCCCACCTGTGCGCGCACGCGGGCGATCTGGTCGTCGATGATGTTGGCGGCGGTCCACAGCGTGGCGCAGCCGCAGATCCCGGTGATGAAGCGCTGCAGCAGCGCCCCGCCCTGTTTCGTGTGGGTCACTTCCGGGTGGAACTGCACGCCGTACCAGCGCCGCTCGGGGTCTTCCATCACGGCAACCGGGATGCGCGCTGTGCGGCCGGTGACGACGAAGCCGGGTGGCGCCCGCGACACATGGTCGCCATGGCTCATCCAGACGTCCAGACGCTGCGCACCGGCATGGTCGCTGAGGCCGTCGAACAGTGCACTCGGCGCCACGATATCGACTTCGGCATGGCCGAACTCGCGCGCGTCGGCCGCCTCGGTGGAACCGCCGAGCTGGGCCGCCAGCGTCTGCATGCCGTAGCAGATGCCGAGGATCGGCAGCCCCGCGTCGAACACCTGCTGCGGCGCCTTCGGCGCGTCTTCCAGCGTGGTGGACTCCGGTCCGCCGGACAGGATGATGCCCTTCGCGCCGAACGCGGCGATCTCGGCCGGCTCGTGATCCCACGCCCAGATTTCGCAGTACACCCCCAGCTCGCGCACGCGACGGGCGATCAGCTGCGTGTACTGCGCGCCGAAATCGAGGATGAGGATCTTGTCGCTATGGATGTTGGTCATGGTTTTTCAGAGCGGGAAACGGCTAGAAGCGGGGAACGGGGAACATGCAGCCTGCGACGGGCGACGACGATACGCTTCGCTCATGGCCGGACTCACCAGGATTCCGCGATCGCTCACGTTCCCCGTTCCCTGTTCCCCGCCCTGATCAGGAATTCAGCCGGTAGTTCGGCGCTTCCTTGGTGATCTGGATGTCGTGCGGATGCGCTTCGGTGACGCCGGCCG
>JAJXTX010000288.1 GCA_021783385.1 Pseudomonadota bacterium | reverse complement strand
CGCTGAGGCCGCGCGACTGCACCGCGCGGGTGCGGCGCTCCTCCAGCGGCGCATCGTCGAGGAAGGCGTACGGCGCCGCGTTGAGCACCTCGGCGGCGAACGGGCTGGGCGCGCTGAGCTCGCGCGCCACGATGGCGATGTCGCCGGCCTCGATGCCGCGCAGGATCTGCAGCAGGCCGTCCACATCCATCGCCTCGCGCAGGCAGTCGTGCATGGTCTGGTTGACCAGCGGATGATCGGGCACCTCGCGCTCGCCCACGATGTTCTCGAGGCAGGCGACCTGGTCGGGGAACACCGCCGCGAGCAGGTCCTCGCTCTTCATCCGCTGCAGCGGCGGCGGTGTCCGCTTGCCGCCGGTGAAGCGCGGCAGCGCCAGCGCGGTGACCGCGTTCCAGCGCCAGCGCGCGGGGAACAGCGGCGCGTCCAGCAGCGCCTGGATCAGCACGTGCTCGGCGGTATTGGAGTGCAGGTAGTGCGCCACCTCCTGCAGCGGAAAGCTGTGACTGGTCGACAGCGACAGCACGATCGCATCCTCGGTCGCCGCCGCCTGCAGCTCGAAGTTGAACTGGCGGCAGAAGCGCTTGCGCAGCGCCAGTCCCCACGCGCGGTTGATGCGGCTGCCCCACGGGGTGTGCAGCACCAGCTGGGTGCCGCCGGATTCGTCGAAGAAGCGCTCCAGCACCAGCGTGCGCTGCGTCGGCAGCACGCCGAGCGCGGCCCTGGCGCGCGCCAGGTAGTCGACCAGTTGCTGCGCGGCGGCTTCGGCAAGACCCAATTCCTCGCGGAGCCAAGCCAGCGCGCGCTCTTTGCTTCCCTCTCCCTTCGGGAGAGGGATGGAGGGAGAGGGTTCGGTCGTGCCGGATGGCTCGGTGATCACCGTACCCTCACCCCTGCCCCTCTCCCGCGGGGAGAGGGGTTCATCGGGCAGCTGCGCGGAGATCTCCTCGCGCAGCCGCGACACGCCGAACGACAGCTCCCGGCTGCGTCCCGGCGCTTCGCCGAGCCAGAACGGAATGCTCGGCGGCGCGCCGCGCGCGTCCTCCACCCGCAGCCGGTCGCGCTCGACGCGCTGGATGCGGTAGCTGGTGTTGCCCAGCTGGAAGATGTCGCCGGCCATGCTCTCGATCGCGAAATCCTCGTTCACCGTGCCCACCACGATCGCCTGCGGCTCCAGCACCACCTTGTAGTCGGCGGTGTCGGGAATGGTGCCGCCGGAGGTCAGCGCCGTGAGCCGCGCGCCGCGCCGTGCGCGCAGCTGGCCGTGCACGGCGTCGCGGTGCAGATAGGCCGCGCGCGGTCCCTGGCGGGTGCTGAAACCCTCGGCCAGCATGCGCACCACGGCGTCGAAATCCGCCCGCGCCAGTGCGCGGTACGGATGCGCGCCGCGCACCAGTGCGTACAGCGCGTCCTCGCTCCATTCGGTGCAGGCGACCTCGGCCACGATCTGCTGCGCCAGCACGTCCAGCGGCTGCGGCGGCAGGATCAGCGCATCGAGTTCGCCGCGGCGCACGCAGTCGAGCAGCGCGGCGCATTCGACCAGGTCGTCGCGGCTGGACGGAAACAGCCGCGCCTTCGGCGTGCCGGTGATGCTGTGGCCGGAGCGCCCCGCGCGCTGCAGGAAGGCGGCGATCGAGCGCGGCGAGCCGAGCTGGCAGACCAGATCGACGTCACCGATGTCGATGCCCAGCTCCAGCGACGCGGTGGCCACCAGCACCGACAGCTCGCCGCGCTTCAGCCGCTGCTCGGCATCCAGCCGCAGCTCCTTGGCCAGGCTGCCGTGATGCGCCGCAACCGCGTCCTTGCCGAGCCGTTCGGACAGCTGCCGCGCGGCGCGCTCGGCCATCCGCCGCGTGTTGACGAACACCAGCGTGGTGCGATGCGCCTGTGCCAGCTGGGCCAGCCGGTCGTACACCAGCCCCCAGCTGTCGTTCGACATCACCGCTTCCAGCGGCACCGGCGGCACCTCGATGGCGAGGTCGCGCGGACGGCTGTGGCCCACGTCGATGATGGCGCAGCCATCATCGACAAAATCAACATGGCTGTGGCTGTTCTCCGCCTCTCCGGCCGCGGGCGCGGCAGTTCTCGCACCGACCAGAAAGCCGGCGATCATCTCGATCGGTTTCTGCGTCGCCGACAGGCCGATGCGCAGCAGGCGGCGCTGGCACAGCGACTGCAGCCGCTCCAGCGACAGCGCCAGATGAGAACCGCGCTTGCTGCCGGCGATGGCGTGGATCTCGTCGACGATCACCGTGCGCGTATCGGCCAGCATCGCCCGTCCGGAGGCCGAGCCGAGCAGCACGTACAGCGATTCGGGCGTGGTCACCAGGATGTGCGGCGGCAGCTTGCGCAGCAGGCTGCGTTCGGCCTGCGGCGTGTCGCCGGTGCGCACGGCGGTGCGGATCGCCACGTCGGGCAGGCCGAGTTTTTCGAGTTCGGCGCGAATGCCTTCCAGCGGCGCTTCAAGATTGATGTGGATGTCGTTCGACAGCGCCTTCAGCGGCGACACGTAGACCACGCGGGTGGCGTCCGGCAGCGCGCCGCCCAGCGCCACGCCCTCGCGCACCAGCGCATCGATGGCGGCGAGAAACGCGGTCAGCGTCTTGCCCGAGCCGGTCGGCGCGGCCACCAGCGTGTGCCGGCCGGCGTGGATCGACGGCCACGCCTGCGCCTGCGCCGCGGTGGGCGCGTCGAACGCGCCGCGGAACCAGCCGGCGACGGCAGGGTGGAAGGCATCCAGCGGGTGGGCGTCCAGGCGCATCGGCAACGATCCGTGCGGCGGCGGGAGGGGAGTCACGGATCATATATGAGGGCATCGCCTGTCCAGCCAAGCCAGTACCGATTCCGACGCAAGCGGATGGCGGCGACGGTGCAGGCACGATCCCGACATGGCAGTATTCATGCCGGCCGCCGCAGGTCAGGGACTCCATGGGGGGATCCTGCAGTGACTATCAAACAGGGGACTTTCATGCACGATAGGAAATCGATTCCGTCCGCGCGCGGTTCGGCGTGGCCGCTTTTGCGCCGGTTGATCCTGATGGCCAGCCTCGGGCTCTCCGGCATGGCCGCCACGCATGCCGCCAGTCTCGACCCGGCGGTCTTGCCGAAGATCGAGGCCGCCACCTTCGAAGTCGTGCAGGCCAAGCCGGTCAATGATCCGCTGACCTATGAAAAGCCGTTGCCGCTGGACCTGCTGCCGTATCAGGAACGTACCGACAAGTACTACTCGATCGGCACCGCCTTCGCGATCGGCAACAACCGCTATGTGACGGCCGGTCATGTGCTGCTGGCCGGTGTGGGCAGCCTGTGGGGGCTACCCGAATTGCGCGATGCTGGCGGCCACGTGTATCCGATCGGCAAGATCGAGAAGTTCTCGCTGCGCCAGGATTTCGTGGTGTTCTCGCTGGCGCAGCCGCCGGCGAAGGCCGTGGCACTGGACATCGACCCCAAGCCGGCGCTCAACCAGGTGGTCTACGCCGTCGGCAACGCGCTGGGGACGGGGGTGGTAATCCGCGACGGCCTGTATACCTCCGACACGCCGGAACAGCAGGACGGCAGCTGGAAGTGGATGCGCTTTTCGGCAGCAGCCTCGCCGGGCAACAGCGGCGGTCCACTGCTGGACAAGGATGGCAAGTTGATCGGCGTCGT
>JAJXTX010000287.1 GCA_021783385.1 Pseudomonadota bacterium | reverse complement strand
GCACGAACGCTGCGAAGCGCTTAGGATGGCCCGTCCGGATTGGCAGCCGTCAACGAGAAAAGCCCGATGGAGAAAGGCATGACACATCTGCGCCGCCTGTTGCTTGGCACGCTGCTGCTGGGCGGTGCGGTGCACGCGCAGGGGCGTGCGCCGGCCGGCGCCAGTGCGCCGCCGCGGCTGGACAAGGCCAAGCTGTCCTACGCGATCGGCTACCAGATCGGCAGCCAGTTCGCCGACGGCAAGCCGGCGGTGGACATCGCCACCCTGCAGCAGGCGATCCGCGATGCCTACGCCAAGCGGCATCCGAGCGTGTCGATGCAGGACATGCATCGTCAGCTGGAGATGCTCGATCAGCAGATGCATGCCAGCGCGCTGGCCGAATTCAAGCAGATTGCCGCCGACAACGCGCGCAAGAGCGCCGCGTTCATGGCGCACAACCGCACGCAGCCCGGTGTGGTGCAGTTGCCCTCGGGCATCCAGTATTCGGTGATCACCAAGGGCACCGGCACGGTCCACCCCGGCGTTACCAGCACGGTGGTGGTGAACTACCGCGGCATGCTCATCGACGGCACCGAATTCGACAGCACCTGGGCCCACGGCGCGCCGGTGCGCTTCACCGTGGACAAGGTGATCCGCGGCTGGCAGGACGTGATTCCGCGCATGCATGTGGGCGATCGCTGGAAGGTGGTGATTCCGCCGCAGCTCGCTTACGGCGAGGTGGGGGCGCTGCCGCGCATCGGTCCCAACGAGGCGCTGGTGTTCGAGATCGAGCTGCTGAAGATCGACCCGCCCAACAGCCGTCCCTGAGGGTGCCGGTGGTAGCATCACCGGCCATGTCCACCGAGCAACGTATCTTTCCGTCAGCCCCCTCGTCACCCTGCATCGGCATCTGTCGGCTGGATCGCCGCGGCTATTGCATCGGCTGCCGGCGCACCAGCGACGAAATCGCCCGCTGGGGCGGAATGAGCGAGACCGAGCGGCAGTGGGTGATGCGCGAGATCCTGCCCGCGCGTCAAACCCCGTGATCGACGAACTGCTGCCGGCCCTGCGACCCCTGTCGGCACCGCCCTTGGCACCCGGCTGGAACCACGCCGACATGACGGCGCTGCTCGGCCATGCCGAACGCCAGCCGGCCGCGGTGCTGGTCGGCTGGCGCGAGGGCGTGCAGCCACGGTTGATCCTCACTGTGCGCACTGACCAGCTGCCGTCGCACGCCGGCCAGGTGGCCTTCCCGGGTGGCCGCAGCGACCCTGCCGACGAAGGCGATGCGGTGACCACGGCGCTGCGCGAGAGCGAGGAGGAGATCGGCCTCGACCGCGCGCTGGTGACGCCGCTGGGCTTTCTCGACTGCTTCGAGACGATCAGCGGCTATTGCATCACGCCGGTGGTGGCGCGCATTGCGGCCGAGGCGCGCCTGTACCCGGCGCCGCAGGAAGTGGCTGAGGTATTCGAGGTGCCGCTGGCGTTCTTTCTGGAGCCGGCCAATCTGCGCCGCTACACCATGGAGTTTCGCGGCCAGCACCGGCCGATGGTGGAATTCGTGCACGGCGGTCACCGCATCTGGGGTGCCACCGCCGCGATGCTGTTCAATCTGTTGCAGAGGATGGGACGTACATGAGCCTGAATACCACGTTGATCGACGCCCAGGCGCTCGCCGCGCTGCCGGCTGGCGAGGTGCTGATCGTCGATTGCCGCTTCGATCTGGCCGATCCGGGCAAAGGGCGATGCGAGTTTCTGGACGGCCATATCCCCGGCGCCGTCTACGCCAGCCTGGACGACGACCTGTCCGACCTCGGCCGCCAGGCCGAGGGGCTGGGGCGGCATCCGCTGCCGCGGGAGTCCGTCTTCAGTGCGCTGCTGTCGCGCTGGGGCTGGCGGCCGGGGCTGCAGGTGGTCAGCTACGACGCCGGCAGCGGTGCGCTGGCCGCCGCCCGGCTGTGGTGGCTGCTGCGGCTGGCGGGTGTGCGCGAGGCAGCTGTGCTCGACGGCGGTTACGCCGCGTGGCGGGCGGCGGCCTTGTCGATCGAATCCGGCGCTGCCGCGGCGCGGCCGGTCAGCGTGGTGTCGCTGCGCTACGACGCCAGCCAACTGTTGCTCGATCACGCCGCCGTGGCCGATGGCAAGGCTGGCCAGCTGCTGGACGCCCGCGCCGCGCCGCGCTATCGCGGCGAAGTGGAGCCGCTGGATCGCGTCGGCGGCCACATACCCGGTGCGCTGAACCGGCCGTTCGCCGACAACCTCGGGGCAGACGGCCGCTTCAAGCCGGCTGCCCAACTGCGCGACGAATTCACTGCATTGCTGGGCGCCACCGCGCCGTCGCAGGTGGTGCACATGTGCGGCTCCGGTGTCACCGCCTGCCACAATCTGCTGGCGATGGAGCACGCCGGGCTGCCGGGTTCGCGACTCTACGCGCCGTCGTGGAGCGGCTGGGTCAGCGACCCGGCGCGGCCGGTGGCGACGGGCTGACCGCCTATTTTTTCTCTTTCAGCCGCGCCACCAGCTGCTGCAGCACGGCCTGCGTCTGTGGATGGAAGAAGGCGTCGACGAAGTCATCCAGCGGCAGCGCGGCGGGGTCGGCCCAGACGGCGGTGAGGTCGGCGCGGGCGAGCTGGCGCGTGGTCAGCATGGCGTGTGATGGCAGCGCCAGCAGCTGGCTGAGCCAGTGCAGCGCGCGGGTGCCGACCTGATCGACCCCGGTGAGCTCGTCGACGAAGCCGCAGGCGAGCGCCTCGGCCGACTCGATCATGGCGCCGGACACCAGCAGCCGTTCGGCGCGGTAGGTGCCGACCACGCGGCGCAGCGCCAGTTGGATGCCATCGGGCACGATCAGACCCACCTGGACTTCATTCAGGCCGATCCGATACGGACCCTGCGCCATCACGCGGTAATCGCACAGCAGCGCCAGCACCGCGCCGCCGGCCGGGCTGTGGCCGGTAATTGCCGCCACCGTGGGAATCGGCGCACGCGCCAGGCTGCCGCACAGCGCGAAGAACTCCTGCCAGAACTCGCGGACGCCGGCGCGATCATGCTGCAGCAGGGCCGGCACATCGACGCCGGCCGAGAACAGGCCCGGCGCGCCGGACAGCACGATGCCGCGCGCGCCGTCGCGGACGCTGTCGTCGATGGCCGCGCGCAGGGCGCGCAGCAGTTCCAGGTTCAGCGCGTTGACTGGCGGCCGGGCCAGCTGGATCTCTCGGATGCTGTCGTGATCGATGAGGTTGAGCATGCGAATGGGCTCGTCGGGTGATTACTGCGGGTTCTGTGCAGCGGTCCAGCGGTAGCGCACGGCATAGTCCAGCGTGGCCTTGCCGTTGGCCGGTACCGCGACGCGGAACTCCAAGGTGTCTGGCGTCTGCCGGCTGGGTTTGCTGCTGGAAGACACCAGGGTCCACTGCCGCCAGCGGTTGGGATGCTCGCGCACGGTCACCGTGCGGAGGCTGTCGCCGGCGTTGCTCAGGCGGATGCGGAACGCCTCGTCCAGCGTGCGGTCGGCGCGGTCCACGCTGAACGCGGTGCGCGTGCGCTCGGCGCGCAGGTCGAACGCGGTGCCCAGCGTGATGCTGGCGTCGCTGCCCTTGGGCGTGTCGTCGATGCGGCCTTCGCCGATGAACTGCGGCGTGCCGTTGCGGTCGTCGCCGAGCACGCGCA
>JAJXTX010000286.1 GCA_021783385.1 Pseudomonadota bacterium | reverse complement strand
CGGCTGGCTGCACCTGGACACCTACGCCTGGAACGACACCGACCGCCCCGGCCGCCCGCGCGGCGGCGAGGCGATGGGGCTGCGCGCGCTGTTCGCGTATCTGCAGCAACGCTACCGCCGCTGAGCGCAAGTTCTACGCGTAAAAACAGCGCCCCGGCGCTGTTTTTTTTTGCGTACTCGTGTGATCCTGCGTTCCGATCCGCGCATTTACCGGTAGCGGCCACGTCCGCACGCGCGTGCGGGCTGTCTGCCGCTGGCATGCACGGGTCACCTCGGCGCAATCGCCTGCGCCGCACGCCGGCAGATCATGGCGGCCAACATGCGCCCCTGGGAGACGGGACGCCTGCAAGCGCTCAACTGGATGGGCACGCTCGAAAAGCGCCGCCGCCGCGACTGTCACGACACCTTTCATCCGTCCACGGGGAGAATTTCATGCATCCTGCTTTGCCTCATCACCGGCTGGCCTTGGCGCTGTCCAGCGCCCTGTTCGCCACACTCTCACTGAGCGCCCCGGCCGCGCATGCGCAGGATCAGCCTGCCGCCGCACCCAAGACCGCCACCAATCTGCAGTCAATCGAGGTGACCGGCACGCGCATCAAGGGCGCCGACATGGCCAGCCAGGTGCCGGTGATCACGATCAGCGCGGCCGACATCCAGAAGACCGGCCTGACCAGCATCGGCGACATCCTGCAGCAGCTGAGCTCGGCGGGTTCGGCGCTCAACACCAAGTTCAACTCGGCAGGCAACTTCGGCTTTGCGCCAGACGGCAGCGGTGTGGGCTCGGGTTCGGCCACGCTGGATCTGCGCAACCTGGGCGCCAAGCGGGTGCTGATCCTGGTCGACGGCATCCGCTGGGTGAACGAGAGCTCCGCCTCGGGCGTCTCCGCCGCGGTCGACCTGAACACCATTCCGGCCAGCATCATCGAGCGCATCGAGATCCTGCAGGACGGCGCCTCGGCGCTGTACGGCTCGGATGCCATCGCCGGCGTGGTCAACATTATCACCAAGCGCTCGCAGCAGGGCGCGGCGGCCAATTTCTACATTGGCGACTACAACAACCTCAAGGGCGGTGCCACCAGCAGCGCCGACCTGTCGTTCGGCGGCAAGACCGACCGCTACGAATTCTTTGTCGACGTCAGCCACGTCAAGCAGGACACGATCTTCTCCAGCGCCTGGGGCCAGTCCAGCAACGCATGCGTGCCCGGCACCGGGCTGGACAACTGCAGCTCGGCCACCCCGACCGGCCGCTTCATCTTCACCGACGGCACCGGCGCCACGGTCAGCGTCACGCCCAACGGCAGCTTCGCCGGCAAGCCGTCCTACCCCGGCGACTATCACCACTTCACCGGCGCCGACCGCTTCAACTTCGCCCGCTACAACATGCTGCTGACGCCGAGCGAACGCAACGCGATCTTTGCGCAGACACGCTACAAGGTCACCGACAGCGTCACTTGGTACATGCGCGGGCTGTACAACACACGCAAGTCGATCAACCAGGCCGCGCCGGAGCCGATCTTCCTGGGGCCGGGCGCCGGCACTGGCGGCCTCGCCGACAGCGTCGGGGTAGACGTGACCAATCCGTACAACCCGTTCGGCTTCACCCTCAACCCCGATCCGGCCAACGGCAACTTCATCCTGCTGGCGCGGCGGCCGATCGAGGGTGGCCCGCGCATCTTCGAGCAGCAAGTCGATACCGCCTATTTCGCCACCGGCCTGGAAGGCAGCTTCAGCATCGGTCAGCATGACCTGAACTGGGACGTGAACCTTGCCAACGGCAACAACCGGGCCACCCAGACCGTGCACGGCACCTACAACATCGCGCACATCCAGCGCGGGCTGGGCCCGCTGGCCAACTGCACCGGCAGCTGCGTGCCGCTGAACTTCTTCAGCGGCCCCGGCACGCTGACCCCGGCGATGCTGCAGTACATCCAGTACATCGAGCACGACACCAGCGAGAACAAGCTGCAATTGGCCACTGCCAACCTCTCCGGCAACCTGTTCGACCTGCCGGCGGGCGCCGTCAATTTCGCCTCCGGCTTCGAGCATCGCAATTACCGCGGCAGCTACCAGCCTGACGCGGTGGTGGTGGCTGGCGAATCCAACGGCGTGCCATCGCTGCCGATCTCGGGCAGCTACTCGATCAATGAGTACTACCTGGAGTTGAACGCACCGCTGCTGAAGGATCTGCCCGGCGTGAAGTCGCTGGACCTGTCCGCGGCCACCCGCTATTCGGACTACTCCACCTTCGGTGGCACCACCAACAGCAAGTTGGGCTTGCGTTGGCAGGTGTTCGATGACCTGACCCTGCGCAGCACGCTGGCGCAGGGCTTCCGCGCGCCGTCGATCGGCGAGCTGTTCGGCTCGCCCGCGCGCTTCGACGCGGTGCTGCTGGATCCCTGCTCGGCGCCGATCGCCAACCCGCAGACCGCGAGCAAGTGCGCCGCCTTTGGCGTGCCGGCCGGCTACAGCCAGTCCAACACGCAGATCTCGGTGCGCACCGGCGGCAACGCCAGCCTGCAGCCGGAAACCGCGCGCAGCCTGACCACCGGCGCGGTCTACAGCCCGGGCTGGGCCACCAATACGGCGTGGGCCAGCCGGCTCGACCTCACCGTGGGCTATTACCGCATCAAGATCGACGGTGCGATCCAGGCGCTGGATGCGCAGACCAAGCTCAACCGCTGCGTGGATAGCGGCAGCCCCACTTCGGTGTTCTGCGCCGGCATCCACCGCAACGCCACCGGCAACATCGACGGCTTCGACAACACCCTGCAGAACCTGGGACTGATCAACACCAGTGGCTGGGACTTCGGCGTGAACTGGCGCGGGCCGGAATCCGCCATCGGCGTGTTCAGCGCCAACTGGCAGAGCACCTATGTCTCCAACTACCGCGCCAGCAACAAGGCCGGCAACGTGGAGCCGCGCAGCGTGGGGCTGGAACTCAACGATAGCGCCATTCCTCGGCTGTCGTCGAACCTGGATCTGGGCTGGTCGCACCAGGCCTGGAGCGTGAATACCCGGTTCCGCTACACCAGCGCGCTGAAGGAGGACTGCTCGGCCGCCGCCGGCTACGCGATCTGCAACCATCCCAACGAGATCACGCCGACCCGCCCGAACGGCACCCACTACCTCGGTGCGGTGGTCTATCAGGACTTGCGCGCCAGCTGGAAGCTGCCGATCAGCCTGGACATGACGCTCAGCGCCGGCATCAACAACCTGTGGAACAAGCAGCCGCCAATCTGCGTATCGTGCTCGCTCAATGGCTACGACGCGTCGACCTACGACACCCCCAGCCGCTTCACCTACGTGCAGGCCAGCGTGAAGTTCTGACCCGCACTGTCTGGCATCGGCACCAGCACGGGTTGACCGATCACCGCACAAGAAAAAGGCAGCGCATCCGCGCTGCCTTTTTCTTGTCTGATGTGCCCCGAAGCTCAGTGGGCCCGGGGCGCCACCGCGGCGGCAGGCTTGGCTGCGACTACCGGCCTGGCAAGTGACGCCATGAAGCTGGCGCTGTACTTGCCGCCATATGGCAGCACCTGCGCCGCCAGCGTGGGGTTGGACTGGATCAGGCCGTCTGCGTCGAACAGGATGTGCGCGGTCTCGTCCAGATACACGTCCTTGGCCTTCTTCGCATCCTTCTCCTGCTTCAGCTCGCTCTTCAGGCTGC
>JAJXTX010000285.1 GCA_021783385.1 Pseudomonadota bacterium | reverse complement strand
GGGGTCGTCTCAGAAAACGGAAAATAAAGCACGTTAAGCCGGTTGCAGAGGTCGTAGCGGCCTGAACTTGCCCACGCCGATCTTGGTATTGCTACGCCAGACGTAATCACCAGTCAGGTTGATGTGCTCCCAGCCCAGCGGTGACAGGTACTGCAACAGCATTTCATCGACGGCATGGCCGTTGCCGCGCAACGCCTGCGCCGCCCGTTCCAGATAGACCGTGTTCCACAGCACGACAGCCGCTGTCACCAGGTTAAGGCCACTGGCCCGGTAGCGTTGCTGCTCAAAGCTGCGGTCACGGATTTCGCCCAGCCGGTTGAAGAACACCGCCCTGGCCAGCGCGTTGCGGGCTTCGCCCTTGTTCAGCCCGGCATGGACGCGGCGGCGCAGCTCGACGCTTTGCAGCCAGTCCAAGATGAACAGCGTGCGCTCGATGCGCCCCAGCTCGCGCAAGGCCACGGCCAAGCCGTTCTGGCGCGGGTAGCTGCCGAGCTTGCGCAACATCAGCGAGGCCGTCACGGTGCCCTGTTTGATCGAGGTGGCCAGCCGCAGGATTTCATCCCAATGGGCGCGGACATGCTTGATGTTGAGCGTGCCGCCAATCATCGGCTTGAGGGCGTCATAGGCGGTTTCGCCCTTGGGAATGTAGAGCTTGGTGTCGCCCAGGTCGCGGATGCGCGGCGCGAAACGGAAGCCCAACAGGTGCATCAAGGCGAAGACGTGATCGGTGAAGCCCGCCGTGTCCGTGTAGTGTTCCTCGATGCGCAGGTCGGACTCGTGGTACAGCAGACCATCGAGCACGTAGGTCGAGTCGCGCACGCCGACATTGACCACCTTGGTGTGAAATGGCGCGTACTGGTCGGAAATATGGGTGTAAAAAGTCCGTCCTGGGCTGCTGCCATACTTCGGATTGATGTGTCCTGTGCTCTCGGCCTTGCTGCTGGTGCGGAAGTTCTGGCCGTCTGACGATGACGTGGTGCCGTCGCCCCAGTGCCCGGCAAAGGGATGCCGGAATTGGGCATTGACCAGTTCGGCCAATGCCGTCGAATAGGTTTCGTCGCGGGTATGCCAGGCTTGCAGCCAGGAGAGCTTGGCGTAGGTCGTGCCGGGGCAGGACTCGGCCATCTTGGTCAAGCCGAGATTGATCGCGTCAGCCAGGATCGTGGTCAGCAACAGGTTCTTGTCTTTGGCCAGGTCGCCAGATTTCAGGTGCGTAAAGTGCCGAGTGAAGCCTGTCCACTCATCCACTTCGAGCAGCAGTTCGGTGATCTTGACGTGCGGCAGGATCGTGGCCGTCTGGTCGATCAATGCCTGCGCGGTGTCGGGCACCGCAGCATCCAGCGGCGTGATCTTCAAGCCCGATTCGGTGATGATGGCATCTGGCAGGTTGTTGGTCGCCGCCATCCGGTTGACCGCGGCGAGTTGAGCTTCCAGCAGTTCCAAGCGCTCGCTCAGGTACTGGTCGCAGTCAATGGCCACGGCCAGCGGCAACGCGCTGGACTGCTTGAGGCTGGCGAACTTCTCGGGCGGCACCAGGTAGTCCTCGAAGTCCTTGAACTGGCGCGAACCCTGCACCCAGATGTCGCCCGAACGCAGGGAGTTCTTGAGTTCCGACAGCGCGCACAGTTCGTAGTAACGCCGGTCTATACCTGCATCGGTCATCACCAGTTTCTGCCAGCGCGGCTTGATGAAGCCGGTTGGTGCATCGGCGGGCACCTTGCGGGCGTTGTCGGTGTTCATGCCTCGCAGCACCTCAATGGCATCAAGCACGTACTTGGCGGCGGGCGCGGCCCGCAGCTTGAGCACGTCGAGGAATTCCGGCGCGTAGCGGCGCAAGGTGGCATAGCTCTCGCCGATGCGGTGCAGGAAATCGAAGTCATCGGGCTGAGCGAGCTTCTGCGCCTCGGTGACGCTCTCGGCGAAAGCGTCCCAGGAAATGACGGCCTCGATGGCGGCGAATGGGTCGCGGCCTGACTGCTTGGCGTCGATCAGCGCCTGGCCGATGCGCCCGTACAAACGCACCTTGGCATTGATGGCCTTGCCGGACGCCTGGAACTGCTGCTGATGCTTATTCTTGGCGGCGTTGAACAGCTTGCCCAGGATGCGGTCGTGCAGGTCGATGATTTCGTCGGTAACAGTAGCCATGCCCTCGATGGCCAGCGCCACGAGGGTGGCGTAACGCCGCTGTGGCTCGAACTTGGCCAAGTCGGCGGGCGTCATCTGGCCACCCTCGCGGGCGATCTTGAGCAGCCGGTTTTGATGAATCAGCCGCTCGATGCCGGTAGGCAGGTTGAGCGCCTGCCAGGCTTTGAGACGTTCGATGTGTTCCAGCATGTGGCGGGAATTCGGCTTGGCCGGTGATTGCCGCAGCCATGCCAGCCAGGTGGTCTTGCCGTTGTCGCGGCGCTTCAACAGTTCATCCAGGCGATGCCGGTGCCCGCTCGACAACGGCTCGGACAGGGCCTCGTGGATGCGCCGAATCGCGCGGGTGATGGCCTCGGCACTGGCCCGCTCGATGGCGTTGAGTGCGGGCAGGATGATCGACTGCCGCCGCAGATGCTCGATCAAGGCGCTGGCCAGCACAATGCCCTTGTCGGTTTGCATGGCCAGCTCGGTCAGCGTGTGGACCGCCTGCCGGTAGTGGCTCATGGTGAACGGCTGAAAGCCAAACACCGTTTGCAGTTCAACGAGGTGTTCGCGCCGGGTCTGCTCCCGCTGCCCGTAGTCGTCCCAGCTTTCGACCGGCACTTTGAGCTGCGACGCCACGATGCGCAGCAAGGGCGGAAATGGCGGCTCATCAGCGCCCAATATGACACCGGGGAATCGCAGGTAGCAGAGCTGAACAGCAAAGCCCAGCCGATTCGCAGGCCCGCGCCGCTGACGAATCACCGACAGGTCGTTATCGCTGAACGTGTAGTACCGGATCAGATCGTCTTTGGCATCGGGCAATGCCAGCAGGCTTTCGCGCTCGGTGGCGGACAGAATGGAACGGCGCGGCATGCTCAGGACTCGCGCAGGTACTGGTACAAGGTTTCGCGGCTGATGCCGAAGTCGCGGGCGATCAGGGCCTTTTGCTCGCCCGCCGCGACGCGCCGTTTCAGTTCGGCAATCTGCTCATCGTTCAGTGACTTTTTGCGGCCCCGGTACGCACCCCGCTGCCGGGCCAGCGCGATTCCTTCGCGCTGCCGCTCGCGGATCAGAGCCCGCTCGAACTCGGCAAACGCGCCCATCACCGACAGCATCAAATTCGCCATCGGCGAATCCTCGCCAGTGAAGGCCAGGCTTTCCTTGACGAATTCGATTCGCACGCCGCGCTTGGTCAGACCCTGCACGATGCGGCGCAAGTCATCCAGGTTGCGTGCCAGCCGATCCATGCTGTGCACCACCACGGTGTCGCTTTCGCGCACGAAGGCGAGCAACCTTTCCAACTCGGGACGCTGGGTGTCCTTGCCGGATGCCTTGTCGGTGAACACCCGCGCCACTTGAACCCCTTCCAATTGCCGTTCCGGGTTCTGGTCGAAGCTGCTGACGCGAACGTAGCCGATGCGTTGACCGTACAAGGTGCCTCCAAAGGGTAATGTGTCAGGGTGAAATCTATTACTCTTGACCGATAGTGTCAATGAATTTAATATTCGACTCTATTCTGACGCGATTACTGCCTATCTCTTGACGTGTTGTTAGGGTATA
>JAJXTX010000284.1 GCA_021783385.1 Pseudomonadota bacterium | reverse complement strand
GCTGCGGTCCGAGCTGTTCCTGCCACACGGCGTATTGTTCGGTGACCAGGTCCAGCACGCGGCGGCGGATGCGCGCCAGCAGATCGCCGGAGAGCAGGCCATCCGGCCCCGGTGCGGCCGAGCCGTAGGCATGATGGTGCTTGAGCATCGCCACGCGTACTTCGAAGAACTCGTCGAGGTTGTTCGCCACGATGCTGAGGTAGCGCAGCCGCTCCAGCAGCGGCACGTCGGCATCGCGCGCCATCGCCAGCACGCGGAAATTGAATTCAAGCGCGGCCAGTTCGCGGCTCAGATAGAGGCCGGGAGCACTGAGGTCGTCGGGGGCGGCGGGTGAGGGGCGGGGCATGGTGCGTCATTCTGGCCTATGGCACGCCTCAAATACACGCCGTGCAGCGGGGCAGTTCAGCTTTCGTCGCTGCCACCCGGCATCAGCAGCCGGGCATGGCCGAAGTGGCAGGCGAAGGTGGAGCCGATGCCGGGCGCGCTCTCGACGTGCAGCTGCGCCTGGTGCAGGTTCAACACGTGCTTGACGATCGACAGCCCGAGGCCAGTGCCGCCGCTGTCGCGCGAGCGGCTGGAGGAAACCCGGTAGAAGCGCTCGGTGAGCCGTGCCAGATGCGCGGCCGGTATGCCGAAACCGGTATCGCTGACTGAATACATCGCGCCCTGCGGCGTGCGCTGCCAGCGGATCGTGATGTGCCCGCCGGCAGGCGTGTAGCGCACCGCGTTGCTGACCAGGTTGGACAGCGCGCTGTGCAGGTCCTTGGGCGAACCGAGCAGGTCGGCCTCGGCGCTGGACTGCAGGGTGATCTCGTGCCGGCCCTGGCTGAGCGCCTCCGCCTCCTTGCGCACGGTGGCCAGCAGCGATGCCATCGGCACTCGCTCGTCCGCCACCTGGTGCTGGGTTTCCAGCCGCGACAGGGTCAGCAGGTCCTCCACGATCTGGCCCATGCGCTTGGACTGCGCGCGCATCTCGCCGAGCACTGCCGCCAGCTCGGGCACGTCCTCGGGGTCGATCAGCTCCAGGTAGCCGTGGATCACCGTCAGCGGGGTGCGCAGTTCGTGCGAGACGTTGGCCACGAAGTCGCGGCGGATCTGTTCGAGCCGGTTCAGGTGACTGATGTCGCGCGCCAGCAACAGGTGCTGGCGCTTGCCGAAGGGCAGCAGGCTGACGTTGAGCTGGCTGTTTGCCTGGCCCGGTGCGGCCACGTCGTTGAGCGGCTCCAGCGCGCCGTCGCGCAGCCAGCCGGACAGGTCCGAGGCGGCCAGCCGCTGTTGCAGCGGCTGGCCGCGATCGCGCGGCCGGCGCAGCCCCAGCAGGTTCTCGGCGGCGCGGTTGAACCAGCGCACCTGCTGCTGGTGGTCGAGCAGGACCACCGCGTCCGGGAGCTGGCTGGCAGCGCTGCGCAGGTCACGCAGGCTGGATGCGATACGGCGGGAGCGGGTCATGAAACGGTCATGCTGCAGGGGGGTGATGGGGGCGCGTACCGCCATGATGGGCCGGGTCTGATGACGGATTCGGGTCAGCAGCAAGACGATTTCCGCCACCGCGACGAGGGCCACGCCGCTGGCCACGTGGCGATCCGCCAGCCAGCCGAGCAGCGCGCCGGCGGCAAGACCGGCGGTGAGCAGGGCGGGCAGCCGCCAAGAGGAAAGCGGAATCGACATCGGGTGACCTGGCAAACCGTGGGCGACCAGCCTACGTCATCCGGCGGCGCTTTCGCAGCGCCAGCGACGACCCGGTGCGGGCTCGCCCGTGACGCCAGGCGGGCCGGTTCACGCGTTCAGCGAGAAGCGGTAACCGGTGCCGCGCACGGTCTGCACCATGCCATCCAGCCGCCACGGTTCCAGCGTCTTGCGCAGCCGCCGGATGTGCACGTCGACGGTGCGCTCCTCCACGTACACGCTGCCGCCCCACACGTGGTCAAGCAGTTGGGTGCGCGAGTAGACGCGCTCCGGATGCGTCATGAAGAAGTACAGCAGGCGGTATTCGGTCGGTCCGATCGGCACCGCGTCGTCGCCGGCAAACACGCGGTGCGCGGGACCGTCGATGCGCAGGGCGCCCTGTTCGACCATGCCGGAGCCGTCATCGCCCTGGCTGCGCCGCAGTACTGCCTTGATCCGCGCCACCAGCTCGCGCGTGGAAAAGGGTTTCACCACGTAATCGTCGACGCCGGCCTCCAGCCCGTTCACGCGATCCATCTCCTCGCCGCGTGCGGTCAGCATGATGATCGGGATCTCGCGGCTGAGCTCCTCCTTGCGCAGCCGTCGCGCCAGCTCCAGTCCGCTGGTGCCAGGCAACATCCAGTCGAGCAGGATCAGGTCGGGCACCTGCTCGGCGATCGCCAGCTGGGCGGCGCGCGCGTCGGCGGCCTGCATCGCGTCCATGCCGGCCTTGCGCAGGGCAAACGCGATCATCTCGCGGATCGAGGCTTCATCTTCAACGATCAGGATGCGTTTGTGCACGCCGTGCTCTGCCGGTGGCTTGTGACGGTGATATTGCAGCGCATCTATGTTACCTGTCGATGACATCCCCGCGGCATGTCCATCGCGTGACAGGCTGGTTTCACCAGGACGGGCTGCCAGCTGCGGCGGGTCCCCGAGCCGGCATGCCGTCGGCTGCGTCGAGGCCGACGCACACGCGGCCCGTGCAGTTGCCGCCGCCGCGCAGCGGGCTGGCGGCGGCGGGATTGTCGGGGGTTTTCACCCGGCGCTTTTCCAGCTCCAGCACCAGCGGGGTCAGTTCGGCGATACGCGCCTGGATGCGCGCCCGCGCGTAGTAGTCGAGGTCGTCGCGTTTCAGCAGCTGCTTCAGCTGCTCCATCGCGTCGAACGGGCGGCCGGAATAGTAGCTGGCGTCGGCAAACGCCTCGCCGGCGCGCTCGCTGTCGCCGGCCTTCTCGCTGGCGCGCGCGTAGGCACTGTAGATCTCCGGCTCCTCGGTGGTGTCAAGCAGCGGCCGCAACAGGTCCGCGGCCTGCGCGGCCTGCGGCTTGTCGCCGTTGAAGGTGAGTGCCTTGGCGTAGGCAAGCGCCACCGCGCGGTTGCGCGGCGACAGGGTGTTGAGGTTGCTGTAGATCGCCAGTGCGGCAGCCCGCTGGCCGGCCTGCAGGCGCGCGTCGGCCATCGCCAGCTGCACGATCATGTTGCCCGGATGCGCCTTCAGCAGCGGCTGCAGCTGTTCGACCGCAGCCTCCCCGTCGCCGCTGCGGGTGAGCGCGAGCGCATAGCCGTAACGGTTCGCCGGGGTGTCGAACCCGTGCTGGTGCCGCAGGTTGCTGGCGTAGTAGGTCACCTCGCGCGCGGCGTTGCCTGCCAGCACGCGCACCCGCTCGCGCATCAGCGCCCAGGTGACCAGGTGGTCGGGGGCGACGGGCGGGTGAGCCAGCGCGGCGGGGTCCTTCACGAACGGAATCGGTGCCGTGCTCCGGTCCCACAACTGCTTTTCCAGCAGGCTGCCGGACGGGTGCAGCTTCTGCGCTGCGATCAGCGCTCCGGCGCGCGCCTTGGCGTCACTGATGCGCAGCGTGGTGACCGGGTGTGTCTGCAGCAGCGCGGGCACGTCGTGACCGCCCGCATTGGCGCTCATCACGTCCTGCATGCGCTCGAAGAAGTCCGCCATCGCGTTCGGGTCGAAGCCGGCGTTGGCCAGCGTCTGGATGCCGACGCGATCGGCCTCGATCTCGTCGTGGCGGG
>JAJXTX010000283.1 GCA_021783385.1 Pseudomonadota bacterium | reverse complement strand
TGCCGGCACCGACCTCGAGATCGAGCGGCTGCAGCAGCACGCAGCCCTGGTTCCCCCAGTAGCGATTGAGGGTCTGGATGACGTCCTGAAAGGAGCGTGCGGACATGGCTTTCCGTGACCTTGAATAAAGCGCGTTAGTATACCCACAGCTCACTTTGCCACCCGGAATCAGGCCGGCGAAAGCATTACGGGAGTAAGGATCCGGATGGCCGCATCACCGCAAATCGCATCCCTGCTCGGTCGGCGCGGCCGGCTGGAGCTGGACGATGTGCTGGCCGCACTGGTGGTCGACGGTTACCTGCTGGCGGATGACGCCAGGCAGGTGCGCATGGGCGCGCGCGCTGGTCGCAGCACGGTGGAGCTGCACCCGCTGGTGCTGATCGCGAACGCCAAGCTGCTCAATCAGCGCGAGCCGGGGCGCCCGCTGCGGCTGGAGGCGCTGACCGAATGGCTGGCCGGCCATGCCGGCCTGCCGTATCTGAAAATCGATCCGATGAAGATCAATGCCGGCTCGGTGACCCAGGTGGTGAGCCATGCCTACGCCCAGCGCCACCGCATCCTGCCGGTCGCCTCGGCGCCCGGCGAAGTCACTTTCGCCACCTGCGAGCCGTTCGACTCGGGCTGGGCCAGCGACCTGGCGCAGATGATCCGGCGCGACGTCCGGCGCGTGGTGGCCAGCCCGCTCGATATCAACCGCTACCTGCAGGAGTTCTACGGCGTCCAGCGCTCGATCCAGCTGGCGCAGGATGCCAAGGGCAGTGGTCACGACAGCTCCTCGGCCATCCTCAACTTCGAGCAGCTCGTGGAGCTTGGCAAGACCGGCGAGGTGGGCGCCGATGATCGTCATGTGGTGCATATCGTCGACTGGCTGCTGCAGTACGCGTTCGAGCAGCGCGCCTCGGACATCCATCTGGAGCCGCGCCGCGAAACCGGATCGATCCGCTTCCGCATCGACGGACGCATGCACAAGGTATTCGAGCTGCCCTCGCCGGTGATGACCGCGGTGACGGCGCGTATCAAGATTCTCGCGCGCATGGATGTGGCCGAGAAGCGCCGACCGCAGGACGGTCGCATCAAGACCCGCTCGGCCTCCGGTCGCGAGGTCGAGCTGCGCATCTCCAACATGCCCACCGCCTTCGGCGAAAAGGTGGTGATGCGCATCTTCGACCCGGATCTGGTGGTCAAGGACTTTGCCCAGCTGGGCTTCTCGCCCGGCGAGGACGCACACTGGCGCAGCATGGTCGAGCGCCCGCACGGCATCGTGCTGGTCACCGGTCCGACCGGCTCGGGCAAGACCACTACGCTGTATTCCACCCTGAAACATCTGGCCACGCCCGAGCTCAACGTGTGCACGGTGGAAGACCCGATCGAGATGGTCTCGCCGGAGTTCAACCAGATGCAGGTGCATGCCGCGATCGACCTGGATTTCGCCGCCGGCGTGCGCACGCTGCTGCGGCAGGACCCGGACATCATCATGGTCGGCGAGATCCGCGATCTGGAAACCGCGCAGATGGCGGTGCAGGCCTCACTCACCGGACACCTTGTGCTGTCCACGCTGCACACCAACGATGCACCCAGTGCGGTCACCCGGCTGCTCGATCTGGGCGTGCCGCATTACCTGATCCAGTCCACCCTGACCGGTGTGGTCGCGCAACGGCTGGTGCGCACTCTGTGCCCGCATTGCAAGCAGCCGACCACGCAGGATCCGCAGGCGTGGAATGTCCTGACCCACGGCTGGTCGCTCATCGTGCCAGCGCAGGTCTTCCGGCCGGTCGGCTGCCTGGAATGCCGCAATACCGGCTTTCTTGGCCGCACCGGCATCTACGAGATGATGAAGCTCTCGCCGCGGCTGCGCGGGCTCATTTCAGCCGAACTCGATCTGAGCCACTTCGGCCAGGCGGCATTGGCCGAGGGCATGCGTCCTCTGCGCATTTCCGCTGCCGACCAGGTGGCCGCCGGGCTCACCACGGTGCAGGAAATCCTCGCCGTGCTGCCGCCGATCGAGGCATTCGATGACACGCCGCCCTGACCTCCGCACCCATATCCGGCATGAAACCTGTCCTGATCATACGCACCGGCCGCGCGCCGGACAGCATCCGCGGTCGCCACGGCGACTTTCCCCACTGGTTCAGGCTCGGCAGTCGAGTGCTGCCGGAGCAGCTGCGGGTGATCGATGTGGCGGCGGGCGAGGCGCTGCCTGCACCACGCGATGTGGCCGGCGCCATGATCACCGGCTCGGCCGCGATGGTGACCGAGCGCGCCGCGTGGAGCGAGCGCACCGCCGGCTGGATCCGCGATGCCATGGACATCGCGTTGCCGCTGTTCGGCGTCTGCTACGGCCACCAGTTGATGGCGCACGCCCTGGACGGCCGCGTGGACTATTTGCCGGGTGGGCGTGAAATCGGCACGCAGCCGATCGAGCTGCTCGAGCATGCCGTCCACGACCCTTTGACGGCCGCACTGCCCGCTACTTTCCGCGCCCATACGACGCACGAGCAGAGTGTGCTGGAGCCGCCGTCGCGGTCCGTCGTGCTGGCATGCTCGGCCCGCGATCCGCATCAGCTGCTACGCCATGGGCCGTGCGCCATCAGCACCCAATTCCACCCCGAGTTCAACGCCGACATCATGCGCGCCTACATCCGGCGCAAGCATGCCGACATGCGGCGGGAGGGCACCGATCCACAACCCGCCTTGCGCGCGGTGGCCGCCACGCCGGTGGCGCGCCGATTGCTGCACCAGTTCGCTCGCCAGCATGGCTGGTTATCTACCGCACGCCGCCGCTGAAACGATCAGCCGCGCAGGCGGCGTGCAATCGAGTCGCGCGCAAACAGCGCGAACACCAGTCCGAAGAGAAACCCGCCGATGTGCGCCCACCAGACGTAGGCGCCATAGCTCGGCCCGGCATAGCTGAACAGCAATTGCAGCAGCACCCAGATGCCGATCAGCAGGAATGCCGGCACGCGCACAAACTCCAGATACAGACCCAGCGGCAGCACCAGTCCCAGCTTGGCGCGCGGAAACAACGCCACATACGTTCCCACTACGGCCGACACCGCGCCACTGCAGCCGATGATCGGCAACCGCACCCCGGTCAGCGACAGCGCGCCGATCAGATTGGCGACCACGCCGCCGAGCAGGAACAGCAGCAGAAATCGCAGTGACCCCAATGCTCGCTCGCTCGGCAGCCCGAAAATCGCAAGGAACAGCAGATTGCTGAGCAGGTGCAGCCACGTCACGTGGATGAACAGCGCCGTGAACAGACGCAGCAGGGCGGGATCAGCCAGTTGCGGCAGGAACGCCTCATGCGGGTTGAAGATGTTGGCCGGCACCGTGCCCCATTCAAGCAGCAGGGAAATCCGCTGCGGTGCCGGAGTCAGCGCCAACGCTACAAAGCAGACCACGCACAGACTGACCACCAGGAAGGTGGCCCAATGCCAGCGTGGCCGGCGGCGGGTCTCTACGTGGACAAACAATGCCGCGCTCTCATCTCGGTGCAGCTCGCTCTGTTCTGTCAGCCATCATAGCGAGCTGGCTTGTCTCCGCGGATGGCGCACGCGCATGGCGCCACGGTGCCGCGCAAATCTGCAGTCCGCCCAAAGACAAAGGCCTCCCCGGATGGGGAGGCCTTTGAGGATAAAGCCCCTGGCGGTGACCTACTCTTGCATGGCAAAGCCACACTACCATCGGCGCATGCGCGTTTCACTTCTGAGTTCGGGATGGGA
>JAJXTX010000282.1 GCA_021783385.1 Pseudomonadota bacterium | reverse complement strand
AGTCGAAGATCTGGTCGGCGTTGAAGAACGAATAGAGCAGCTCGTCGCTCTGGCAGATCAGCGTGCCCATGTCGTCGCACAGGATGCCGTGGAAGCGCACGTGGCGCATGCCGAGTTCGTCGTGGGCGCGCCGCAGCTGCGCCTGCCAGTCGGCGCGCAGCGCCAGCGTGGCATGGCCGCTGCCCACCGTGTGCTCCCAGAAATGCGGCAACGGGGTGGCCTTGCCGTCGAGATCGCCAGTGAAGGTTGCGCTCATGCTGGATCGTTCCTGCGGCGTCGTTGGGTGGCTGTGGCATTCGATGCCCCGGCATCGGCGGCGCCGCGCCGGGCGGCTGTGCGGGACGCACGCCGACGCCGGCGTGCGGCTCCGGATGCCCGCACATCAGCGGGCATCCTCGCTGCCGCGCCGTGTATGCGTGGTGATGCGCGGGCGGCGGCGTGCCCACGAGCGCCAACCCGCATGATCGTGCGGGCGCTTGACTCTGGACCTGAATCAAGGGTCTAGACTGACGCCATGAACGCACCCGCCCAATCCCTCACCATCGGTGCCGTCGCCAAGCGCGTCGGCGTGCCGATCGACACCATCCGCTATTACGAGCGCGAGGGTCTGCTGCCTGCACCGCAGCGGCGCGCGTCGGGCTATCGAAGTTACGGCGAGGGCGCGATCGCGCAGCTGCGCTTCATCCGCCGCGCCAAGCAGCTCGGCTTCACGCTGGAAGAGATCCGCGAGCTGCTGGCGCTGTCGCACGACCGCCAGCTGGGCGTGAAGGCGGTGAAGCAGCGCGCGCAGCAGCGGCTGGCGGCGATCGACGCGCGCATGGCCGAGCTGCAGCGGGTGCGTGACGGGCTGGCGCAGCTGATCCAGGTTTGTCCCGGCCACGGTGCGCCGGAGCAGTGCCCGATCCTGCGCGCACTCAACGATACCGAGGTGACGTCATGAACAGCGAACAAGCTTCCTGCTGCCAGGGCAGCCCGCCGGCGCCGGCCGCCAGCGCGATCGATCCGGTCTGCGGCATGCGGGTCGATCCGGCCACGACCAGGCACAGCGCCGTGCATGCGGGGCAGACCTTCCATTTCTGCTGCGCCGGCTGCAAGGCGAAGTTCGTGGCCTCGCCCGCCGCGTATCTGTCCGCGGCGCCGGCGGCAGTGGGCAGTTGCTGCGCCAGGCCGGCGGTGTCCGCACCTGGGCATGCACCCGCGCCCGACGCGGACACGGTCAAGGATCCGGTCTGCGGCATGGCGGTGGACCCGCATACGGCCACGCAGCAGGCCGGGCATGCCGGCCACACGTACTATTTCTGCTCGGCGCGCTGCCGCGAGAAGTTCGTCGTCGAGCCGGCGAAGTATCTCGATCAGGCCGCCGCGGCGGCGCCGCCGGTGGCGGCCGGCACCGTCTACACCTGCCCGATGCATCCGCAGATCCGGCAGGTCGGCCCCGGCCACTGCCCGATCTGCGGCATGGCGCTGGAGCCGCTGCTGCCCGGCACGGACGCCGACGACGGCAGCGATCTGCGCGCGCTGACGCGCCGCTTCTGGACGCTGACCGCACTTACCGTGCCGGTGCTCGCGCTGGCGATGGGACCGCACCTGTTCGGCTGGCATCTGCCATCACCGTGGGATCGCCTCAGCGGCTGGATCGAGGCGCTGCTGGGCAGCGTGGTAGTGCTGTGGGGCGGGGCGCCGTTCTTCCAGCGCGGCTGGCGCTCGCTGCAGCCGTGGCATCCGAACATGTACACGCTGATTGCGCTGGGCACCGGTGTGGCGTGGGTGTACAGCGCGGTGGCCTTCCTGGCACCCGGCATTTTCCCGGCCAGCTTCCGCGACATGCACGCTCACGTCGCGGTGTATTTCGAATCGGCGGCGGTGATCGTCACCCTGGTCACGCTGGGCGATTTCCTGGAACTGCGCGCGCGCCGCCGCACCGGGGCGGCGCTGAAGGCCCTGCTCGGGCTGGCGCCGAAGACGGCGCATCGCCTCGGCGCGGACGGCGGCGAGTCGGAGGTGGCGCTGGACGCGGTGCGCAGCGGCGACATGCTGCGTGTGCGTCCGGGCGAAAAGGTGCCGGTCGATGGCGTGGTGATCGATGGCGCAAGCCACGTCGACGAGTCGATGCTCACCGGCGAGCCGATGCCGGTGGCCAAGCTGAAGGACGACAGGCTCACTGGTGGCACCGTGAATCAGGATGGTGCGCTCACGATGCGCGCGGAGCGGGTCGGCGCCGAAACGATGCTGGCGCAGATCGTGGCGATGGTGGCGCAGGCCCAGCGCAGCCGCGCGCCGCTGCAGCGCGTCGCCGACAGGGTGGCTGCGTGGTTCGTGCCGGCGGTGGTCGCCAGCGCCGTGCTGGCGTTCGGCGCGTGGGCTTGGCTGGGACCCGATCCGAAGCTGGCGCACGCGCTGATCGCGGCGGTGTCGGTGCTGATCATCGCCTGTCCCTGCGCGCTGGGGCTGGCCACGCCGATCTCGATCATGGTCGCCAGCGGTCGCGGCGCGCAGCACGGCGTGCTGTTCAAGGACGCCAGCGCGATCGAGGCGCTGCGCGACATCGACACGCTGGTGCTGGACAAGACCGGCACGCTGACCGAGGGCAAGCCCGCGCTGAAGCAGGTGATCGCGCTCGGCGCGCTGCCGCGCGAGCGTCTGCTGCGGCTGGCCGCCGCGCTGGAACAGCCGAGCGAGCATCCGCTGGCGCGCGCGATCGTCAACGCCGCTGCCGGCGAGGCCTTGCCCACGGTGGACGATTTCCGCACGCTGACCGGGCGCGGCGTGCAGGGTCGCGTCGACGCCAGCGCGGTGGCGCTGGGCAACGCGCGGCTGCTGCAGGAGCTGGGCATCGCGCCCGACGCGAAGGCCGCGGCACAGGCCGAACAGCTGCGCAGCGACGGCGCCACGGTGATGTTCCTGGCCGTCGACGGCGCGCTGGCCGGACTGCTGGCGGTGGCCGACCGCATCAAGCCGGATACGGCAAAGGTGATCGCCGCCCTGCATCGCGACGGCCTGCGCATCGTGATGCTCACCGGCGACAACGCCACCACCGCGCAGGCGGTGGCGCGCGAGCTGGGCATCGACGAAGTGCATGCCGACGTGTCGCCAGCCGACAAGGCGGCGGTGGTCGCGGCGCTGAAGGCCGAGGGCCGCCGCGTGGCGATGGCCGGCGACGGCATCAACGATGCGCCGGCATTGGCGGTGGCGGATGTCGGCATCGCCATGGGCAGCGGCACCGACGTGGCGATGGAGAGCGCGCAGGTGACCCTGGTCAGGGGCGATCTCGGCGCCATCGCACGGGCGCGGGCGCTGTCGCGTGCCACCGTGCGCAACATCCACCAGAACCTGTTCTTCGCCTTCATCTACAACGCGGCGGGCATCCCGCTGGCGGCCGGCGTGCTGTATCCGTGGCTGGGCCTGATGCTGTCGCCGATGGTGGCGGCGCTGGCGATGAGCCTGAGCTCGGTGTCGGTGGTCAGCAATGCGCTGCGGCTGCGCCGCGTGCCGCTGGGCGGCGATCAGCCGGCGTGAGGACGATCCATCGCCGGGCAGGGATGCCTTAAGCTTTCCGACCCGTGCAGGCGGCGCAGCGATGATCGCCGACCGCCTGAGCCGCCGCACCCACACGAAGTCACCCATGTCCCGCACCCTCGCCGAATGGCTGGCGTACCAGGAACACATCAACCCGCGCAGCATCGAGCTGGGGCTCGATCGCGTGCGCACGGTGTGGCAACGGCTGGGCGCGCCGG